>WGAA01000090.1 GCA_015489285.1 Anaerolineae bacterium
CGAGCTATACTATGCCTTCGATGAGGGATTGACCACGGTTGCCCGTTACGTTGGGGAGATGAGGGGGGATGACGTGGTGTACCTCACGCCCCGGGACGCGAGCCATCCGACGTTGCGTTTCTTCCTGGAAGCGAGCGGCAAGACGGGGGTGTTGCGTTCTTTCGACGGGCGACATGTCCTGGTGCTGGTACCCGACCGGGGGGCCCGGTATATCGTGCTCTCCCGCGAGGATTTTCGCTTTGCCCTCATGGCTCCCTGGCTCTGGCCCCGGGGAGGACCCGTGGAGGAGCGGACCTTTTACGATAGGGCGGGGGAAGTGTAT
Source organism: Anaerolineae bacterium (assembly GCA_015489285.1). GTDB lineage: Bacteria > Chloroflexota > Anaerolineae > JAADDB01 > JAADDB01 > JAADDB01. The sequence continues at coordinate 323 of WGAA01000090.1, forward strand.
GCCCGGGTGTTCCGCGTGGCAGCTCACACTCCCGTTCGTTCGCCCCTTTGGCAGGTGCGCGCCGATTGGGAGGACCACATTCGTCTTCTCGGTGCCGACCCCATTGGGTGTTGTGTGTACAAGCCGGGCGACCGGATCTACTTACAGCTCTGGTGGACCGCGGTGGGGGGGACGCCACGCCGGGCGTGGACGGTGTTCACCCATGTGGTGGATTCGACGGGTCGGGTCCTCGCCGGAAAGGATTGTGAACCCGGATGCGGTTCGTACCCCACTCAGAAATGGCATGTCGGTGAGTGGGTGGTGGCCGAATACCAGATCGTGTTGCCCAAGACGATGTCGCCGGGGGAATACACCATCGAGGTTGGGCTGTACGATTGGCGCAGCGGTCGACGTCTTCCCCTGTCCCACCGGACCGACGACGCGTTGCCCCTGGGACGCATACGGGTGACCGCGCCTTGAGCGCGGGGGCATGGATGTTCCCGGGGAGGGAATTTGGGGCTTCTCCGCGCCCGCCGTATAATCGGGACGTGGGAGGCGAGGGAACTCCCGCGTTCAAAGCACACGAGGATGGGGATGCCCGTGAAGTCGTTGACCAATAAGGTGTGGCGCGTCTTGCCCAAGGTGCCACCCGCGTTTGTACACCGATTTCCTCAACTTCCCCCCTTGCTCTTGCAGCTCCTGTACAATCGGGGGATTACTCATCCCAATGATGTTCTGGGGTTCCTCCGTCGGGAGCTGACCTTCGACAACCCTTTTCGCCTGCGTGATATGAACTTGGCCGTCGACCGCGTGCGACGGGCGATTCGTCGCGGGGAAAACATCGTGGTTTACGGCGATTTCGACGCGGACGGTGTGACCTCGAGCGTGTTGATGGCGGGCGTGTTGAAGCGGTTGGGCGCGCGTGTGCGCGTCTACATTCCCCACCGCATCGACGAAGGATATGGGTTGAACGTGAAGGCCATGCGCAAGTTGGCCGCCGCGGGCACGCACCTTTTGCTCACAGTGGATTGTGGTATTCGTTCGGTGGAAGAGGTGGCTTACGCGCGCTCGTTAGGGATGGACGTCATCGTCACGGATCACCATTCGGTGGGGGAACGGCTTCCCCCCGCGCTGGCGGTCATCAACCCGAAGCGGGAGGATGATCCTTACCCGTTCAAGGGGCTGGCGGGTGTGGGGGTCGCTTACAAGTTGGCCCAGGCGTTGACGCGCGTGGAGCGTCAGTTGCCCTTGCGCCGGGGACCGGGCATCGAGGACCTGGAGGAGTACCTGGATCTGGTGGCGTTGGGGACGGTCGCGGACATTGTGCCCCTGGTAGGGGAAAATCGGACCCTTGTTCACCGGGGGCTCGAGCGCTTGAACCGGCCCGCTCGTCCGGGGATTTTGGCCCTGATGGAGGCGGCCGGCATCCGTCCCGGCAATGTGGACACTATGGCCATCGGGTTCATGCTGGCTCCACGCATCAACGCCGCGGGACGCCTCGCCAGCGCGGGATTGGCCTTCAAGCTCCTCTCCGCTCGGGATCTCGGCGAGGCGCTCCCTTTGGCCTCCCAGCTCAACACGTTGAACCGTCAGCGTCAGTATCTCACCCAGCAGGCCGTGGAGCGGGCTCGGGCCCAGATCGCTGCCCAGGAGGACAATCCCATCTACATCGTCGAGGATGAGGACTTTCTGCCTGGCATTGTGGGGCTCATCGCGGGCCAAATCACGACGGCCACATACCGCCCCACTCTGGCCATCCACCTGGAGGAGGAGATGAGCCGGGGAAGCGCTCGGAGCATTCCCGAGTTCCACATCACCCGGGCCCTGGATCGGGTGAGCCACCATCTCGTCCGCTATGGCGGTCACGCGGCGGCCGCTGGGTTTACCGTGACCAACGACCGTCTTCCCGCCTTCAAGGAGGAACTCGTCCAGGTGGCCCGTGAAGTGCTGGGAGAGGAGTTACCCGAACCCGTCGTCACGGTGGACGCGGAGTTGGATCTGGACCGGGTGGATTGGACCACGTATGAGCACATACAGCGCTTGGCCCCCTTTGGTGAGGCCAACCCCCAACCGGTTTTCCTCTCCCGCAACGTGTTGGTCCAGGAGGGACGAGCTGTGGGGAGCGAGGGGAAGCACTTGAAGCTGACCCTGGCTCAAGGGCGGCGCGTCTGGCCGGGCATCGCCTTTAAGCTCGGACATCTGGCCTCACGTTTGCCGAGCAGGGTGGATGTGATATACCATCTGGGAGTCAACGATTGGAACGGACAACGGGCTCTGCAGCTCGTTGTGCTCGATATTCGCGAAGCTCAAGGAGATGGAGGAGACGTGGAATGACAC
>WGAA01000091.1 GCA_015489285.1 Anaerolineae bacterium
GAGGTCCAGAAGGTGTACCGCTCCCAGGGGGTGAACATCCACGACAAGTACATCGAGATCATCGTGCGCCAGATGACCCGGAAGGTCCGGGTGCGGGCCACGGGGGATTCCGAGTTCCTCCCCGGCGAGCTGGTGGACCGTTTCGAGTTCGAGAAGGTGAACAGCGAGCTCATCGCGGCGGGCAAACGTCCGGCCCGGGGCGAGCCGGTCCTTCTGGGCGTCACCAAAGCCGCGCTCAACACCGAATCCTTCCTGGCCGCGGCCTCCTTCCAGGAGACCACCCGCGTCCTCACCGATGCGGCCGTGCGGGGCGCGCAGGATAACCTGCGCGGTCTCAAGGAGAACGTCATCATCGGCAAACTCATCCCGGCCGGGACGGGGTACAAGGCTCGTCTGGAGCGCAAGAAGAAGAAGAGTCCGGAGGAGACCCTGCGCGAGAAGGCGATGGCCCTGCTCAAGGGTCCCCTTCCCGAGCCCTCGGATGGCGACGGTCGGGATGGGGAAGCCTCGGCCGAGGCGTCGACGGCCGGTGAGGAGGGATGAGGATCATCCCTCCTCCCGCGCCGAACGGGATAACGAGTTTGACCGACGTGCAAAAGCTATGTTACACTTCCACCCTTGGAAAATCCGGACGTCGTAGAGAATTCGACACGTAGGAGGGAAGGAACTTGCCGACCATCAACCAGCTTGTACGCAAGGGACGAAAACGCCCGAAGAAGAAGGAAAAGGCGCCCGCGCTGCAATACACGTACAACGCGTTGAAGGGCGAGCTCAAGCGGTTGCCCAAGGGGTCGCCGCAGAAGCGGGGCGTGTGCACCCAGGTGCGCACCATGACGCCCAAGAAACCGAATTCCGCGTTGCGCAAGATCGCGCGTGTGCGCTTGACCAACGGCATCGAGATCACCGCGTACATCCCGGGTGAGGGACACAACTTGCAGGAACACTCGGTCGTCCTCGTGCGCGGCGGCCGTGTGAAGGACCTGCCGGGTGTACGTTACCACATCGTGCGTGGTGCCCTGGACGCGGCCGGCGTGGAAGGACGGAAGCGCGGTCGCTCCAAGTACGGCACGAAGAAGCCGAAATAACCGGGAACTGCCGAAGGGAGAACTGGAGGAACCATGCCAAGACGATATCGTCCGCCAAAGCGGAAGATCCCACCCGATCCCAAGTACGGGAGCGAGAACGTCCAGCGGCTTATCAACAAAGTGATGATGCGGGGGAAGAAGAGCCTCGCGGAGCGCATCGTGTACGAGGCCTTCGAGATCATCGAGAAGCGCACGGGGAAACCGGGCGTCGAGGTCTTCGAGCAGGCCTTGCAGAACGTCATGCCCGTGTTAGAGGTTCGGCCCCGGCGTGTGGGTGGGGCGACCTATCAGGTCCCCCTGGAAGTGCCGGCCTTCCGTCGGCGCAGCCTGGGGTTGCGCTGGCTGGTCAACGCGGCCCGACAGCGGGCGGGGAAGTCCATGGCCGAGAAATTGGCCGCGGAGCTCATCGACGCCTCGAAGAACCAGGGCGCGGCCATCAAGAAGAAAGAGGACACCCACCGCATGGCCGAGGCCAACCGGGCCTTTGCCCACTATCGCTGGTAATTCCACCTCCGATCATCGCGTGTGCAAACGCATAACGCCGCTGGTCCTCTCACCGGCGGCGTTATTGTGTCAAAAAGGGGAACGATTAACGATTGACGATTAACGATTAAAAGGCTGGCGAGGAGACAGGGGTGGCTTAGCAGCGCCAACGTTCGTAACGAGTAATCGGATGGCGTGAAGACGGCGTTGTCCTAGCAGCGCCAACCCGGCCTTATATTACGTATTACGCATTACGCATCACGTATCACGTATCACGCATCACGTATCACGCACGCACCTCAGACTTCCGAAGTCTCGCAAGACTTCGGAAGTCTAACAAGTATTGCACTATCAACTTGACTGAAGAAAGAAACCATGTCTCGAGAAGATCTGAAGCGAATACGGAACATCGGAATTATCGCCCATATTGATGCCGGGAAGACGACGACCACCGAGCGCATCCTGTTCTACACCGGCAAGACCTATCGCCTGGGCAACGTGGACGAGGGGACCACAGTCACCGACTGGATGCCCCAGGAGAAGGAGCGCGGCATCACCATCACGGCCGCGGCCATCTCCTGTGAGTGGCGGGACCACTTCATCAACATCATCGACACGCCCGGGCACATCGACTTCACCGCCGAAGTCCAGCGCAGCCTGCGCGTCCTGGACGGCGGCGTCGTCGTCTTCGACGCGGTCGCGGGCGTCGAACCCCAATCGGAAACCGTGTGGCGTCAGGCCGACCGCTACGGCGTCCCCCGCATCTCCTTCGTCAACAAAATGGACCGGGTGGGGGCCAGCTACTGGCGCACCATCGACATGATCCGCGATCGGCTGGGCGCCCACCCCGTGGCCGTCCAGGTCCCCATCGGGGAAGAAGCCGACTTCCGGGGCGTGGTGGACCTCATCACGCAAAAGGCCTGGGTCTTCACCGACGAACTCGGCGCCCGCCCCGAACTCATCGACATCCCCGAGGAACTGCGGGACCTGGTCGAGGAGAAGCGGGAAGAGCTCATCACCGCGCTCGCCGACCACGACGACGACATCATGCTCCTCTACCTGGAGGGGGAAGAGGTCCCCGAGGAGATGATCAAGCGCGCGCTGCGGCGGGCCACCATCAACAACGACCTCGTCCCCGTCCTCTGCGGCACCGCGCTGCGCAACAAAGGCGTCCAACCCCTCCTCGACGCCATCGTCGACTACCTTCCCTCCCCTGTGGACATCCCCCCCGTGGTCGGGGTCAACCCGGAGACGGGGGAGGAGGAGACGCGCGAAGCCGATCCCAACGGGCCCCTCGCGGCCCTCGTCTTCAAGATCGTGTCCGACCCCTACGTGGGGCGGCTGGCGTACGTGCGCGTCTACTCGGGACGCCTCCAGGCGGGCAAGGCCGTCCTCAACACCACCCGCAACCGCAAGGAACGCATCGGGCGTCTCCTGCGCATGCACGCGGACAAGCGGGAGGATATCAAGGAGATCGCGGCCGGGGATATCGGCGCCATTGTCGGCCCCAAGCAGACCTTTACCGGCGAGACCCTGGCCGACCCGAACCATCCCATCGTCCTCGAATCCATCGAATTCCCCGAACCCGTCATCTCCGTGGCCATCGAGCCCAAGACCAAGGCGGACCAGGAGAAGTTGGCCGAGGCCCTGCGCCGCCTGGCCGAGGAGGACCCCACCTTCAAGGTGCGCACGGACGAACAGACGGGCCAGACCATCATCTCCGGCATGGGGGAACTCCACCTGGAAGTGCTCATCGACCGCATGATGCGGGAATTCCGGGTCCAGGCCAACGTGGGGCGGCCCCAGGTGGCCTACAAGGAAACCATCACCCGGCCCGTGCGCCAGGAAGGGCGCTTCGTCCGCCAGACGGGCGGTCGGGGGCAGTACGGACACGTCGTCCTGGAGCTGGAACCCCTGGAACCGGGGAGCGGGTTCCAATTCGAGGACAAGACGGTGGGGGGCGTGGTGCCCAAGGAATTCGTCCCCGCGGTCGAAGCGGGCATCCGGGAAGCCCTGGACGCGGGCGTCCTGGCCGGATACCCCATGGTCGACGTCAAGGCGACCCTGGTGGACGGCTCCTACCACGAGGTGGACTCATCGGACATCGCCTTCAAGATCGCCGCGTCCATGGCCACCCGGGAAGGGGCCAAGCGGGCCGGCCCCGTACTCCTCGAACCCATCATGAAAGTCGAGATCACCGTGCCCGAACAGTACCTGGGCGACGTCATCGGGGACATCAACGCGCGGCGGGGGGAGATCGAGGGCATCGAACAACGTCCCGGCGGCATCCAGGTCGTGCGCGCCTACGTCCCCCTGGCCGAAATGTTCGGCTACGCCACGCGGCTTCGTTCCCTCACCCAGGGGCGGGGCACCTTTACCATGGAATTCCACCATTACGAAAAGGTCAGCGAGGACGTGGCACGTCGCATCCTTGCCCACCAAATCTGATCAAAGTTGCGCCAACCTCGTTGGCCGATTTGGCAAGGCTCCGGGCGGACGCTATAATATCTAGGTTTCTCTCACCGATTACATCCGACGGAGAGGTGAACTGAATACCTGAAAGGACGCAAGAGCCCCAAAGGGCTCCGAAGCGTCCTTTTGTGTGCTTTGGAAACAGGGCACGTTTCCGGCACGACCATACGACAACCAAGACTTTGGCCTCAACCGAATCAGAAGGAGGTAAAGGATCATGGCGAAGCAGAAATTTGAGCGGACGAAGCCGCATGTGAACGTGGGGACGATTGGGCACATTGACCACGGGAAGACGACGCTGACGGCGGCGATCACGCGGGTGTTATCGACGAAGGGGTGGGCGAACTTTACGCCGTTTGAGGAGATTGACAAGGCGCCGGAGGAGCGGCAGCGCGGGATCACGATAGCGATTGCGCACGTGGAGTACGAGACGGAGAAGCGGCACTATGCGCACGTGGACTGTCCTGGGCATGCGGACTACATCAAGAACATGATAA
>WGAA01000092.1 GCA_015489285.1 Anaerolineae bacterium
CGACCTATTCTTCGTCGGGTCGTGGGATGCGGTGGTGGAACTGGCGCGACACATTCGGGCCGATTTGGGCCGCTACGCGGCTCACCACCCGGGCATCCACGCCAGCGCGGGTATGGTTCTCATTAGGGGGAAATACCCCCTCGCCCAGGCCGCGCGGGATGCGGGCGAGGCCGAAGAGGCCGCCAAGCGCTATCGTCGTCCAAATGGCGGGAGTAAGGATGCCGTCTGTTTTCTCGGTGAAGTGCAGCCGTGGGAGACGTTCGGGTTGGAGGAGGACTGTTCTGCAGGACTGGGGAGCGTACACCAGATGGCCCACTTGTTCGCCGAGATGGTGCAGGCCAAAGGGGCACCGCGGCGGTTGCTACAGGTGTTCCTCTCCCTTTACGACCAATACAAGGAACGGGAGAAGGAATTGCGGGAAAGGGGAACCGATGTCACCCGCGATGGCACCCCCCAGACAATATGGGGGCCGTGGATCCCGCGCGGGTACTACGTACTCAAACGGATGGCCAAACAAAGCGCCAACGAGGACATCGACCGGTTGGCCGATACCCTGCAGAAGGCCGGATTTTCCAACCTATCCCAGGCCGGGCTCGCCGCCCGCTGGGCAGAGTTGCTCAGCAGGACTCGAGAAGCGGGCGAGTGAGGATGAAAGCGATCACATCAAGAGGAGGTGCGGCATGAATGCGAAACAGGATGTGAAGAAGGATGTCCTCCCCACCATCATCACCGACCCTGACGGGGCCGAGGTGTTGGTCAAAGAGGCGGAACGGTTGGGGAAACAACTCAAGGATAGGGGACTGACCACCAGCCAGATCCGGGCCATCTTTGGGGAGGTGCGGCAGATTGAGGCCCAGTGGCAAATGGGCGCGGAACAACGAAAGAAAGCGGAACGCAGACTCATTCTGCTGAAACCCAAGATGGCCTACCGGGCCCGCAAAGAACGGGGCCCCGCCGTCCGAGAACTGGTGGACGTCCTCTCGCCCGCCATCGACCTGGTTATCCGGGAGAAGGACGAGCAGCGGCGATCGGAGAACTTCACCCGCTTCGTGGAGTTTTTCGAGGCCATCCTGGCTTACCACAAAGCGTTCGGTGGCAATTAAGGGCCGAGAAAGGAGACACGACCATGCGCCAAGTAGAACTGAAAGGACGAGTCTTTCTCACGTTTGATATCGAGGCCGTCACCGGCCTGCACATCGGAGGGTCCGATACCGGCATTGAGATTGGAGGCGTGGACAAAACGGTCATCCGCGACCCACTGACGAACCGACCATACATTCCAGGGTCCTCCTTCAAGGGCAAAATGCGTAGCCTTCTGGAGAAGTACCTGGGGCTGAAACAGAATCAACGCATTGGACAGGGGTTCATCCACTCCTGCCAGGACGAAGAGGAATACAAAACCTGTCGCGTGTGCCAGGTGTTCGGGGTGCCGGGCGAGCGCAAGTTCGGTGGCCCCACCCGTCTGATCGTGAGAGACACCCACATGAGTGACGAGGAGGCCGAGCGCATTGCCCGCCTGGCTCGCACCGACCTCCCCTACACCGAGGTCAAAACGGAAGTCTCCATCGACCGGGTAACTTCTGCTGCCAATCCCCGCCAGTTGGAACGGGTGCCCGCGGGCACGACCTTCGGCCCGGCCGAGTTGGTGTATTCCGTGTACAGCGTCAACGGTTCCAGCCCGGCGCAGGACGTGGCCTGGCTGAAGACGGTCATCGAGGGGCTGAAACTGCTGGAGGACGATTACTTGGGCGGCCAGGGCTCCCGCGGCTCCGGCAAAGTGCGGTTCCACAATATTCAAGTACGAGTACGCAGGGGCACTGCCTACCTGGAGGATCCTCTCTCAGTGGGACAGGAGACATACGCCTCCCTGGACGATCTGGTGAGGGATTGGGAGACCATCGAATCGGCGATTGCACAGTCGTTGGGGATCGCGCAGGAATAAGGCAGGATTCCCGGGAAGGGAGGGCAGATGACGACATTAAAGCCGTATCACCTTTCGTTTTCCTCTGGACTGCACGTGGGGGGCGATGGGGTGGACCTGGAGGAAACGCGCGTGACCATCCCCTCGGATACCCTTTTCGCAGCCGCGATGGACGCGTGGCGTCGCTTGGGACGGGACCCCGGCCAGTTTGTGGCTCCCTTCGTGTCGGAGCTGCCTGCGCCGCCTTTCCTGCTCACTTCGACGTTCCCTTTCGCGGGCAATGTGCGTTTCTTCCCCGTGCCGGTGGACCTGGCCCGGCACTTTCGTCCGGAGACGGTGAAGACGCGGGCCAAGGACATCAAGCGCATTCGCTACGTGTCCGAGTCCCTGTTCAGGAACATCCTGGCCGGCGAGGCGCTGGACACGTGGTTGTTCCCCGCGGATGAATTCACGGAGCCAACGCAAGGGGTAGCCCTCCAGGGAGGGCTGTTGTGGATGACGGTGGACGAGATCGAGCAATTGCCGCCCTCGATGCAACGGGGTAAAGGACGTCGCCACGCGTTGCGTAACCTCTCCCTGTGGGTAACGACGCGTGTGCCCCGAGTCACGGTGGACCGGTTGTCCTCGGCACCGAACATCTTTTACGTGGGCCGAACCCAATTCGCGGCCGGCTGTGGCCTTTGGTTTGGGATGTCGTGGTTAGACGAACAACGCCCCATCGAGGATACCACGTACCGGGCCGCGTGGTCTCACATCCTGGACACCCTGGCCGAGGATGGCCTGGGTGGGGAACGCAGCGTCGGGTACGGGACGTTCAGGTGGGAGATGGGAGAGCCCGTTCATCTGCCCGA
>WGAA01000093.1 GCA_015489285.1 Anaerolineae bacterium
ACCCTGGAGCGCCTGACCGGGCAGGGGATACGCATCGGCGCTTTGACCGTCGACGAGCTCCAGGAGATAGACCTGGGGCTGGGACAACATGTCCCCACGTTGCACGAGGCCATGCGCTTGTGCCGGGATTTGGCCGTCGGCGTCTACCTGGAACTCAAGGAGCCGGGCACCGCGGTCGCGGCCGCCCTCGTGACCCGCCAGGTCAACATGACCTTTTACACCATCTTCAATTCCTTCGACCCGGAGCTCATCCGGGAGGTCAAGCGCGTCCTGCCCCACGCGTACACGGCCATCCTCTTCCACGAGGTCGATGTGGATCCCCTGGAATTGGCCGCGTCCAGTGAAGCCAATTACGTCCATCCGGCATGGGAGCGTGCAGCCCCACGTCCGGATTTCCTCCTTTCCCGGGCGTGGGTGGAACGGGTGCACGCGCAGGATCTGGGGGTCATCACCTGGCACGAGGAACGACCGCACGTCGTTCACGCGTTGCGCCGCCTGGGGGTCGACGGGATTTGCAGTGACCGGCCGGATGTGCTGCTCCTGGCCAAGAGCGGCCTTCCTCTGCCACCCCCTCCGCCGGAATTGGGGAGGATGTCATGAGCGATGTAGATGTCTTGATGATCGGGGACATTGCGAAGGATGTCAATGTGGTCCAGGGGAATGCCCGGGTGGAGCCGGGTGGTGCCGTGTATTACGGCAGTGTGGCTTTGCACCATCTGGGCGTCAGCGTGGCCGTTGTCACGCGATTGCATCCAGATGATATGCCCTTGCTGGAGGCGTTGAAGCGCTTGGGCATTCCCGTTTACGCCCATTCGGCCCCGCAGACATCGGGGATTGAGAACGTGTACGTTTCTCCCGACATGGATCGGCGCTTGACCCGGCCCCTGGGGTTTGCCGGACCCTTTTCCGTCGAGGAGATTCCGGATGTGAGGGCACGCGTGTACGCCCTGTTACCCCTGATGGCGGGTATTATTTCCCTGGAGGTGTTGCGTCATGTGGCAGCTCGGGGGCCCGTCGCCCTGGATGTGCAGGGGTTCGTGCGGGTGCCCGAGGGGGATACGCTGCGTTTCCGACCGTGGTCGGAGATGGCCGAGGGGCTAGCCCACGTGACCTACTTGAAGGTGGATCGGGCCGAGGCCGAAGCCCTTGTGGGGGAGACAGATCCTGTGGCGGCCTTGCACGCGTTGCGCGCCTATGGGCCCGATGAGGTGGTGTTGACCCAGGCGGAAGGGGTGATGGTCGCCGCGGGTGATGAGGTGTATTTTGCGCCTTTTACCCCCCGCTCTTTGGCCGGGCGTACCGGTCGAGGCGACACCTGTTTTGCCACGTACATCGGGAAACGCCTCACCCTCCCTCCCGCGGAGGCCTGCCGCTGGGCGGCCGCGGTAACGACATTGAAGCTGGAAAAGCCCGGCCCCTGGGATGGGGACATGAGGGCCTTGCGCGAGGTGTTGCGCCGTACCGAGGTGCAGCGGGTAAGGTGAAGGGATGCTCAAGAGGTAGGCGTGACGCGCCGCAGGACGAGGATGTCCCGTTTTTTGATCACCCGGTCCACGGGGTGCATCAGCCGGTTCCAGGGCGGCGTGTCTAGGGCTTCGAGTTCCCCGAAGCCCTCTAAGAGGTGAATGAGCTCCTCGCGGGCCAGCGTGCGTTGATCCCAGACAAGGACCAGGGTGGCTCCTTTGCGTAGAGAGCGGAGCCAGCTGTTCATCCCTCGCGTGATCAGGTCGATGACCAACCCCCTGTGCTGGACCCCATACGGGAAATCGGCCACGAGGATGTGTCCTTTCGGGCTGGCGAGGAGCTCGAAGGTATCCCCCGTATCCCCGCGTGCAAGCACGCACGAAAGGGGCGGTTCCATCACCTTGATGAGGAAATGCCACCGTTGTCCCAGGCCTTTGAGCCGTGAGCGCCGGACCGTGTGTTTTACCCGGCTCGTGCGCAGGAAGTGCTTGAGGTACGCGACGGTCGTCTCCACCGTCTTCCCGTCGGCTTCGACGCCGAAGGCATCCCACCCGCGAATGAGGGCGGCAAAAAGGGTCGTTCCCCCACCACACAGGGGGTCGATGACCCGCAAGCGGGGGCGGGGTTGGGTTCTCCAGGGGGAAGCAAACCAGCCCAGGTTGAGCAAGAATTCGGTAAGCAGTTCGTTGGTTTTCCCCTTGTAACGGCGGGTCTCCAGGAGAGTGCGAGGGAGGACGTACCGGCGTTCCACCGGGAGGGGTTCCAGAAGGGACCCGTCGGAGGTGTGCAGCCGAAAAACGCCCACGGTTAGGGCGAAGTACCCGATGTAGTCCAACTCCCTTTCACCCAACTCTTGCTCCAGGCGAAGGCGAATCCCCTCCAGGCCGCCAAGGGTCTCGTAAGTCCACTCCTTGATGGATGGACCGAGGGGGCTGGCCAGCCATTCCAGGGGGGCCAGTTGACGCACCCACGTGCTGTACAGGGTCGCTCGTTGGGGGGCGATGACGGCGAAGATGTCCGTGCTCACCGGTGCCTCGTCTCTCGTTTGGACATAAAGATGTCCGCCTCAGAATGCTCCGAGGCGGACATCGCCGAATGATCTTCTGGTCGGGGCGCCCGGATTTGAACCGGGGACCTCACGGACCCGAACCGTGCGCGCTAACCGGACTGCGCTACGCCCCGTTCCAGAGCATATTATACGTAGATTGCCTTTCGGGGGTCAAATATCCGTGTGACAGCGGCGGTCTCGTCATTAGCCTTTTGCCTCGGGATACCACTTCTCGATGGCCCGTTCCGTGGCCTCGCGCAGGAGCATTTCCGGGTCCCACCCTCGTTCTCGGGACCAGGCGGCAAGCCAGAAGAGAAGATCCCCCAGCTCCTCTTCGCCGAGCTGCTCCAACGCCGTCGGGTCGAGCCCTCGCGGTGGGGCCGGGATCTGCCAGTGAAGGCGTTTGGCCACGG
>WGAA01000094.1 GCA_015489285.1 Anaerolineae bacterium
CGCGCTCCGCGTCCTCGAGGAGGGCCCGTTGTTGGTCCGGCGTCAGGTAACGGAAGTAGGTTCCGGGGCCGTAGGCTTGGGCGCTGGCCTCGTCCAGCCAGCGGAGTCCGGCCCGGTAGCGGGCGAGCATCCGGGCATCCCGCATGAGCCACTGCTCGATGGTATCCGCGGCCCGGACGTCGGTGGCCCCGGGGCCCAGGTCGTCCCCGGGGACGATGATCTCGGCCAGGGCGACGAGGGTGGCGTACTCGTGTTCGGTGAGGACTTTGCCCGGCCGCCGACGTCGTGGGGGGTGAACCCGGCCCACCTTCCACTCGCGCCAGCCCCACTTCCCCAGGAGGACGCCGCCCAGGGCGGTAAGGCCCGCGGCCAGAGCCCGCAGGAGGAACTGTCTCCGGGTGAAGAGGCGCGTCCGGGCCGTCATCGCTCCCCCTCGAGCAGGGCGCGCAGCGCGCTCCGCACGTCCTCGTAGCGGAAGGTGTACCCCTCGTCCAGGAGCCGCCGCGGGATGGCCCGCTGACCTTCCAGGAGGACGGTGGCCATCTCGCCGAAGAGGAGACGCAGGGCAAAGGCGGGCACGCGGAACAGGGTGGGGCGGTGCAGGATCTCCCCCAGGGCCCGGGTGAATTCTTCGTTGCGCACGGGGTTCGGGGCGCTGAGGTTGTAGGGCCCGTGCGCGTCTTCCCTGTCCAGGAGGAAGAGTATGGCCCCCACTTCGTCGGCCATGTGAATCCAGGGGAACCACTGGCGACCGCTGCCCAGGGGGCCTCCCAGTCCCAGCTTGAAGGGCGGGAGCATGCGGGGGAGGGCGCCCCCCTCCATGCTGAGCACGACCCCCGTGCGAATGATGGGACGCCGTATGCCCCACGCTTCCACCTCACGGGTCGAGGCCTCCCATTCCACGGCGAGTTGGGCCAGGAAGTCGGAACCGGGTGGGGTGTCCTCGGTGACGATCTCGTCCCCCCGCGGGCCGTAGTAGCCCACGGCCGAGGCCTGGATGAGGACATGGGGTTTGGACGTCGCGTCGCGGATGGCTTCCACCAGGGCGTGACCCGCGTGCAGGCGACTTTCACGGATGACCCGTTTGCGTGCGGCGGTCCAGCGTCCCTCCGCGATGTTCGCTCCTGCCAGGTTGACCACCGCGTCGACCGTGTTGACGATCTCCCCCCATCCCGTGGGGGTGCGGCCGTCCCAGGCCAGGAGTTGGACACCCTGGGGGAGGTGGGCCGCGTGCCGTTGGGGCGAGCGGGAGAGGATGACGACCTCATCCCCCCGTTCCACCAGGGCGCGCGTCAACGCCCGTCCGATGAGTCCCGTTCCACCGCTGATGAGCACTCGCATGGCGTCCTCCCGATCACTTCTGAACCCGCTTGAACACGTAAATCCACGGATGGTCGAAGAGCTTGAAGGTAAGCTCGGCTTTGTCGTCGACGATTTTGATGCCGAGAAATTGGGGGTAGACCTTGAAGGTCTTGATGAGCTTGAACCCCAGTTCCCCCTTGCGGAGTCGGGTGTAGAACTCGTACTCCACGGGAAAACGGTCCGGAAGTTCCAGGTAGCGCCCCATCCACGTGTCGCTGATGATGATGTAGTCCACCCCTTCCAGACTGCTGTAGAGTTCCCGACGGACCTCTTCCGGGCTGGGGGGCGTGGGGTTGAAAAATTGAGGGTCGGTTTGTTCCACCTGACCGTAGTGGTCGAGGACTTTGATGCGGTATTGGGTGAGCCCGTATCGGGTGTCCAGTTGGTTGAACTTGAGGGTGGAGTCCCTTTCCACAAGGATGGTGCTTCCGGGAGGGATGTGTTCCCGGATCCATCGCAGGGCCTGAAGCCGGGTGTCCGGCTGGCGGTAGATGTTCATGTAGGCCAGGGCGTAGAAGGTCGTGGTTACGAGGGTGAGCGCGATCAGGCCCCGGGCCAGGTACCGTTTCCAGGGTCGCGGGTGTCCCGCCCAGGGGACGAGCCAGCGCGCGGCCAGGAGGGAGAGGAAGGGGAGGAGGGGCAGGACGTAGCGGACGAATTTGGCGTACCAGGAGCCGATGATGAGCCCGTAGGGAATGACCCAGGCCAGAACGAGCAGGTCGCCCTTGTCCCCCTGCCAGGCCCGGTAGATGCTGTACCCCAGGCCGATGAGGGCACACAGTTCGAGGAGCGGGCCCAGCCCCCAGAGGAGGGGGTTGACCAGGTGGTAGATGTAGGGTGGAGTGTGCTCGAAGTGCATGGTATAGAAGGGCCGATACGCGCCCCGGACCACGTCGAATTGGGTGGCCAGCGCGTAGTTGGCATTGTGGGCCCAGTAGTTGCGCGCGTCCACGATGGGCCAGGGGTTGATGAGGAGGAAGAGCCCCAGGGCCGTGCCCAGCATGATCAGGATCTGGCGGTCGAGCACGCGACGCAGGTGGATTCGGAAGGGGCGTAGGGTGAACGCGTCCACCCGCAGGAGGTGGGATGTGACGAGGGGGACGAGGAGGGGCAGCCCCGCGGCTTTGGTGGAGAGGGAAAGGCCGGAGAGGATCCCCGTCCAGAGGTAATCCCGCTTTCGCCCGTATTTGAGGACCCCCGCAGCGAAGACCATGGCCAGGACGGCCCAGAAGACCATCATGGTGTCCACCGCGTAGAAGTGACTTTCCCGGAGGGGGGAGACGGCGACCGCGAGGAACGCGGCCCCCAGCAGCCCGATTGCGGGGTGCCAGAGGCGTTTCCCCAGCCAATAGAGTGCGGGAACGGTCAGGGTCCCCAGGGTCGCGGAGATGAGACGCCCCACGAGCATGATGGGTGCCGTATCCACCCCGAAGGGATGGTGGAGGAGGTCGAGCAGGGCGTTCGCCCCCCGCCAGGTGAGCCAGAGGACGTAGAAGGGCAGGGAGCCGTACGTGGAGACTTGAGGATTCCAGGAGCCCGTGGCCCGGAAATGTTGGTCCAGGCGCAAGGTCATGGTGAACACGAAGGACTCGTCCCCGTGGAAGGAGTAGGGGTATCCCCACCAGAAGCCGTAGAAGCGAAAGGCCGCGGCAACGAGGGTAATCCCTATGATGGCCCAGGTGTAAGGAAATGGTCGTTTGCTTGCCCGTCTCATCACCCCTCTGTCCTACCTCCCTTGGGGCACATGCACCACGATTAACGAGTAACGGAGTAACGAGTAACTGCCCGGCATGAAGACAAGGTTGGCCTCACAGCGCCGGGCGCTAAACCGCCCGGCTTATCCTTAGCAAAGGCCTGCGGCCTCACGCGGGAGAGCCCGGAGGGCTTTGCTTTAATGAGCACGGCGGTTCAGCGCCGTGCGAATCTCGCCGTGCAAAACGTTTGCCAACAGTATCTCTTTAGCCCCGTGCTGGCGCGAAGACGGCGCTGTCGCAGCAGCGTTCACCTGGCCCTACGTTACGCATTACGCATTACGAATCACGCATCACGTATCACGTCACCAACCCGAGCCTCAGACCTCCGAAGTCTGCGAGACTTCGGAGGTCTGGACCGAAGGGCCAAGTTATTTTTAACCCAACTCCCGGTGGGAGCAAAAAAGCGGCTCCCCACTTGGGCGGCATGGGGAGCCGCAACAG
>WGAA01000095.1 GCA_015489285.1 Anaerolineae bacterium
TCCTCGCCGAACCCCACCTTACCACCACATCCTCCTTCCTCCACGAAGGGGACGAGGCCGTCGTCACCTGCCTCACCCGCTCCCCCTGTGCCACCCTCATCTACACCCCCGGTTACCGCAGCGAAGGGGGGGACGCGGTCATCGGCCACCTGGGAGGGGGCACCCACGTCACCGTGCTCGAGGGACCGGAATGGGTGGAAAACCGGATATGGTGGCGGGTGCGCGGTGACGACCTGGACGGATGGCTGGAAGAGATCACGGACAAAGGATACCGACTTCTCGCGCCGACCAAACCGTAACGCCTGGGAAGATCGAGTGTTCTGGTTAACACCGGATGGTGACGCTCGTCCCATCCGCTCATTTCATCACGAATCGACGAGGAGGCACCTATGGGTCTGTTTGAAGGGAAGAAAGGGCTCGTATTCGGAGTCGCCAACAAGTACAGCATTGCCTGGGGGATTGCCAAAGTCCTGGCCGAAGAGGGCGCGGACGTAGGACTCTCCTACGCGGGGCCCGCGCTAGAACGCCGGGTACGTCCCCTGGCCGAACAAATCAACGCCCGTTACGTCGTCCAATGTGACGTCACCAAGGACGAGGACATCCAAGCGGCCTTCGAAAAGGCCAGGGAAGTATACGGCACCATCGACTTCCTCGTACACGCCATCGCCTACGCCAAGCGGGAAGACCTGGACGGCATGTACGTGGACACCTCCAGGGACGGCTTCCACCTGGCCATGGACATCAGCGTGTTCAGCCTCGTCGCCCTCACGCGCGCGGCCGTCCCCCTCATGTCCAACGGGGGCAGCATCGTCACCATGACCTACTACGGCTCGGAAAAAGTGGCTCCTCGGTACAACGTCATGGGCGTGGCCAAAGCCGCTCTGGAGGCCAGCGTCCGCTACCTGGCTTACGACCTGGGTCCGCAAGGCATTCGGGTCAACGCCATCTCCGCGGGGCCCATCAAGACCCTCTCCGCCGCGGGCGTCTCCGGCTTCAAGAAACTATACCAGTACTTCCCCAAAGTCGCGCCTTTGCGGCAACACGTCACCCAGGAAGACATCGGACGCACCGCGGCCTTCCTCCTGTCCGACTGGGCCCGGGGCATTACCGGCGAAGTCGTCTACGTCGACGCGGGGTACAACATCTTGGGCCTCACCGCCCCCCTCGACGAAATCTAGGCCCCCCAAACGTCCCCGGGAAACCACCCGGGGACGTTTTTACGTAGCCCTTACGGTAGGGCCTATGTTCGGGAACCGATTGTAAAACGGCCGTACCTTTACCATGAGACATGTTGATGTGAGCGACGAGAAAGAGAGTCAGATCCAAAAGCAGCTGGACACCTCTCAACTGCCCGAAGAACTGCGGACGGCCTTACAGACCTCCCACTACACGCGCGCGGACCTGGACCTCATCTGTCGGGCCTACCACTTCGCCCGGGAAGCCCACGCGGGCCAGAAACGTAAATCCGGCGAAGACTACATCACCCACCCCGTCGCGGTAGCCGCCATCCTGGCCACCCTGGGCATGGACGCGGAAACCCTCGCCGCGGCCCTGCTCCACGACGTGGTCGAAGACACGGGCGTCACCCTGGACGACATCCGCGAGCACTTCGGGGACTCCATCGCCGCGCTGGTGGACGGCGTGACCAAACTCCAGGTGGTGGACAACCTTCCCCAGACGCGGGCCAAGCGCGACCGGGAAAACGCCGAATCCCTGCGCAAGATGTTCCTCGCCATGATCAACGACGTCCGCGTCGTCCTCATCAAACTGGCGGACCGGCTCCACAACATGCGCACCCTCGCCTCCATGCCTCCGGACCGCCAGAAAGCCATCGCCCAGGAGACCCTGGAAATCTTCGCCCCCCTGGCCAACCGGCTGGGCATCTGGCAACTCAAATGGGAACTGGAAGACCTCTCCTTCCGGTACCTCAACCCGGAAAAGTACAAAGAAATCGCCACAAAACTGGCCCAAAAGCGCAGCGAGCGGGAAAAATACATCCAAAAAGTCGTCGCCATCCTCAAGCGGGAACTGGAAAAAGCCGGCATCCCCGCGGAAGTCTACGGTCGCCCCAAACACATCTACAGCATCTGGCGCAAAATGCAACGAAAAGGCGTGGACGTGGACCAGATCTACGACGTCCTCGCCGTTCGGGTCCTCGTGGACACCGTCCCCCAGTGCTACCAGGCCCTGGGCGTCGTCCACCAACTGTGGACCCCCATTCCCCACGAATTCGACGACTACATCGCCCGGCCCAAGGACAACATGTACCAATCCCTGCACACCGCGGTCCTGGGGCCCGACGGCATCTCCCTGGAAGTCCAGATCCGCACCTACGAAATGCACCGTCACGCGGAATACGGCATCGCCGCGCACTGGCGTTACAAGGAGCCCGGCGTCAAAACGGACATGAGCTTCGACAATAAAATCGCCTGGATCCGTCAGCTCATCGAATGGCGCCAGGAGCTCACCGACGCGGCCGAATTCGTCGACTCCCTGAAGACCGACGTCTTCCAGGACCGTGTCTACGTCTTCACCCCCAAGGGGGACATCATCGACCTGCCCGCGGGGGCCACCCCCATCGACTTCGCCTACCACATCCACACTGAGATCGGCCACCGCTGCCGTGGCGCCCGGGTCAACGGACGCATCGTCCCCCTGAACTACCAGCTCCAGAGCGGGGAACAAGTGGAGATCATCACGGCCAAGCAAGGGGGCCCCAGCAGGGACTGGCTGAACCCCCACCTGGGGTACGTGCGCACGGCCCGAGCTCGCAACAAAATCCGTCAGTGGTTCCGCCGCCAGAACCGGGAAAAAGCCATCCAGGAAGGACGGGCCCTCCTGGAGCGGGAGCTCAAGCGCCTGGGGCACGAAAACGAATCCTTCGAGCGGATAGCCAAACTCCTCAAGTTCGACAAGGTCGACGACCTCCTGGCCGCCATCGGCTACGGGGACATCAACACCCAGCAGATTGCCAACCGCCTCCTCCAGGAGGAACAGACGGAGCGCCAACAAAAAGCCCTGGAGGACGCCTTACGGGAGACCTCCCGCGCCCCCACCAGCATCCCCGACCTGGACGAGATCATGGCCGGGGGGGAATCGGGACTCCTCATCACCCTGGCCCGCTGTTGCAACCCCGTGCCGGGGGACCGCATCGTGGGCTACATCACCCGGGGAAGGGGCATCACCATCCACCGGGAAGACTGCCCCAACATCCGCAACGTGGACCGGGATCGCCTCATCGAAGTCACCTGGGGGGCCACCCACCGGAGCACCTACCCGGTCCGCATTCGCATACGGGCCTTCGACCGGCCCGGCCTCCTGCGGGACATCTCCACCGTCGTCTCCGACGAGGGGATCAACATCCTGGACGCCTACACGAAGACCTACCCCGAACGCCACACGGCCGAAGTCCTGGCCACCCTGGAAATCGCGGACGCGGAACAACTGAGTCGGGTGCTGAGCAAACTGGAGCGTCTTCCCAACGTCATCGAAGTGTACAGACAGCGGTTCTAAGCGCGTGGGGGGATGAAGGGGACGGTTTGGGAGACCGGCCCTGCCGTGCCGATCCCCCAAACCGATGTCATCACCGTCGTAACTGGGGTGGGATCTTGTCCACGGACCAGTGGCGTGTGATCTTCGCCTCGGCCCGCTTCTGCGCCAGCCACTCGCGGAAACAGTTCTCCCGATCGCTCTCGATCTCCGCCTTGTCCCGCGGGTGGTTCGGATCCTTTTCCAGGACCTGGATGATGTGGTACCCGAAGCGCGTCTTGACCGGATCGCTGATCTGGCCGGGTTCCAGGGAAAAGGCCGCATCCTCGAAGGGCTTGACCATCTTCCCCCGGCCGAACCATCCCAAGTCGCCGCCGTTATCCTTGGACCCGGGATCCGCGGAGTACTTCTTGGCCAGCTCCGCGAAGTCGGCGCCTTCCTCCAACTCCTTCTTGATCTCCAGGGCCTTCTGGTAGGCGGCCTCTTCCGCAGCCTTCACCTTGGCCGCGTCAGGTGTGGGTGTGGGCGTCCCCTCGCCCACGGGTTCCGGCGTGGGCGTCTCGATGGGGATGAGGATGTGGCGTGCGTGGACGGCCTCTTCCGTAGTGGGCACATCCGAGCACACCTGCTCCATGAGCTTCTCGCGCAGGATTTGGGTTTCCACGAGCTGCCGGAACTCGGCCTCGCTGAAGCCCAGGGCCTCCTTCTGGAGACGCTGTATGTAATCCGAGTACAACTTGCGGAACCCCTCTTCCGTCATGGGCGTCGGCGTGGGCGGGGTCTTCGTCCCCGTTACCGGTTCACTCACCGGTTCCGGGGTCGCTTTGGCCGCCTCGGGGTCATACCCGAAGAACTGGTAGATGCGCTCCTGCACCTCCTCCGGCGACACCGTAATGCCCCGCTTCTCCGCTTCCTGCCGAATGATGACCTCGTCGATCATCTGGTCCAGCACCTGGAGGCTGAGCCCCTCCACGTCCTTGACCTGCGCGGCCAATTGCTGCACCTGCTGGGTGATGTAGGGATTCTCCCCCTTGGGGTCCAGCTGGGCCTGCAAGTCCTGCCACTGGCGGAGCTGGCTCTCCAGGAGGAACTTCTGGTAGGCCAGACGACGCTGGAAGGCATCCGTGGGGATAGGGGTGCCGTTCACCTCGGCAACGGGCGCGCGAGGGGCCAGCACGTACTGGTGCAGGATACCGTACCCCAGGATCCCGACGACGAGGGCCACCAGAATGCCCAGGCCGATGAAGACCCACCGTTGCCGTTGTTGCTCCTTACGCCGCAACTTGGCTTGACGGCGTGTTTCTCGCTTGACCTTTTCCCGTCGTTTCTGTGCCATGAGCGTTCAACCTCTAAAGGTCCTGGCCCCGCAGGTGATTGGGGGCGAAGGGCAAAAGGGCCAGATGTCGGGCCCGCTTGATGGCAACGGCCAGGCGTCGCTGGTGTTTCGCGCAGACGCCCGTCTTACGGCGTCCCCGGATCTTTCCCATCTCATCCAGGTACGGGCGCAAAATGTTCGGGTCCTTGTAATCGATATATTTCACCCCCTCCGCGCAGAAAGGACACGTCTTGCGTCGGTAGCGGGGGCGACGAATGGGCCGCGAGGGCCGTTGTTCTCCGTTTTGTCCCTGTGCCATATTGAAAAACCTCCTGCCAATGGATGGTGTTTAAAAGGCGAGATCGTCCTCTTCGAAAACCTCGGGTTGAGGCTCCTGGTGACCGGACCGATTGTCCAGGATGATCATCTCGTTGGCCACCAGTTCGGTGCGATAGTGCCGATTTCCCTCGGCATCCTCCCAACTGCGCGTCTGGAGATGACCTTCGATGTAGACGCGTGAGCCCTTGCGCAGGTACTGGTTACAAATCTCTGCCAGGTTCCCCCAGGCGACCACGTTGAACCACTCGGTGGCTTCCCGTCGTTCCCCGTCAGAGGTGACCCACGAGCGGCTGGTAGCCACGGGGAAATGGGTGACCGGTTTGCCGCTGGGGGTATACCGCATCTCCGGATCCCGTCCCAGGTTGCCGATAATCATGACCTTGTTCAATCCCCTAGACATCGCTTCACTCCTCTCCTATCTGAACTCCTGCCGATGACCTGTGACTGCCCGCGCTCACTCGGGAAGGCGGACGATGAGATGGCGGATGATCTGGTCGGTGAAACGTACCGTGCGTTCCACCTCGGCCACGTGGTCGGGGTTCATGCGAGCACGGATGAGGAAGTACACGCCTTCGCGCTCTTTCTGAATGGGGTAGGCAAGCCGGCGCTTGCCCCACACATCCGTCTCGAGGACCTCACCGCCCGCGTTGATGACATTGTGCAAGCGGTCGATAAGGGCTTGAAGGGCCTCCCCCTCCACAGCAGGGCGAGCAATGAACACCATTTCGTAATCGCGCACGTCCGTTGACCTCCTTTCTTCGGGATTACTTCCGGTCAAATCCCCGAGCACACGAGGACGGCCGGAAGCAGAAAGGACTCCCATTAGAGCCACTTCCGAGCGATTATACACGATCCCCCCGGATTGTCAAACGCTAAAACACCGCGCGCCGATTTGCCCCTCCCCTACCCTTGTGCTATACTCCCCCGTCGGGCGCCCTCAGGGGCGCCCTAATCACGCACGCCCTGGTAAGCTCGGTCGTGCTCTGCGGAGCCCCGAACCCAGGGCGGAGGATAAACGACCGAGGAGGGTTTCACATGGCTATCGTTACGATGAAACAACTGTTGGAAGCTGGGGTTCACTTCGGCCACCGTACCCGCCGTTGGAACCCCAAGATGAAGCCGTACATCTTCACCGAACGCAACGGCATCCACATCCTCGACCTCCAACAAACCATCCGCCAGCTCACCAAAGCGTACAACCTGGTACGCGACACCGTCCGGGATGGGGGGACCATCCTCTACGTGGGGACGAAGAAGCAGGCCCAACAGACCATCAAGGAGAACGCGGAACGGGTGGGCATGCCCTACGTCGTCACCCGCTGGTTGGGAGGGACCCTCACCAACTTCCAGACCATCCGCCAACGGGTGGATTACCTGGAGGAGCTGGAGCGCCGACGGGATGAGGGGGAATTCGCCCGGCTTCCCAAGAAGGAAGCCCTGAAGCTCAACCGCCTCATCGAAAAGCTGGAATACCGGGTCGGCGGCCTGCGCAACATGCACGACCTCCCCGACCTGGTGTTCATCGTGGATGTCCGTCGGGAGGAACTGGCCGTCAAAGAGGCCAACCGCCTGGGTATCCCCATCATCGCAATGGTGGATACCAACTGCGATCCCGACCCCATCGACCTGGTCATCCCCTCCAACGATGACGCCATCCGGGCCATCAAACTCATCGTGGGGAAGATCACCGAGGCCGTGGAAGAGGGCCAGCGCATGAGGGAAGCCCTCCTCGCGGAAGAGGCCGCGGAGGAGGAGGCCCTGGAAGAGCTGGCCGCGGAGGAACCCGAGGAAGTGCTCTACAGCGAGGAGGACTTCGAGAAGTTCGAAGAGGTTGAAGAGGAAGCCGGCCCCGCGTTGGAATACGAGGAGGAGCCGGAGCCGTATGAAGAACTGGCACAAGCTTACGCCGAAGAATTCGAAGAAGAGGAAGAGGAATAATGAGCAAGAAAATCCCAGCCGAACTCGTCAAACAACTGCGCCAGGCCACAGGCGCGGGTATTCTGGACTGCCGTAAGGCCCTGGAAGAAGCCGATGGCGATCTGGAGCGAGCCGCGGAAATCCTCCGGGAGTGGGGCATTGCCAAGGCCGCGAAGAAGATGAGCCGAGAGGCTCGCGAGGGCATCATCGGCACGTACGTGCACATGGGGGGGAAGATGGCCGGTATGGTCGAGCTGAATTGCGAGACCGATTTCGTAGCCCGCACCCCCGAATTCCAGCAACTGGCCCACGACCTGGCCATGCAGGTCGTCGCGGCCCGGCCCCAGTACCTCTCCCGAGAGGACGTCCCGGCCGAAGTCCTCGAGCGGGAAAAGGAAATCCTGCGCACCCAGTTGGCCGACTCCGGGAAGCCGGAGCACATCATCGAACGCATCATCGAGGGCAAACTCAACAAGTGGTTCGAGGAGGTATGTCTCCTGGAACAGCCCTTCATCAAGGATGAGGAGAAGACCATCGAGGAGCTGATCAAGGAGCACATCGCCCGTCTGGGAGAAAACATCGTCATACGTCGCTTCGCCCGCTTCGAAGTGGGCGAGTAACCAAGAGGGAAGAAAAGGGCGGGTTCATCCCCGCCCTTTTCTTTACATGAAAGCGTGGTTCAGACTTCCGAGGTCTGAGAGACCTCGGAAGTCTGGAGGGCCCCGGCTCGCCGACGTGATGCGTGATACGTGATGCGTGATACGTAACGGCATTCGTCATGCGTCAGGCGCCGGTGAGAGAGTCGGCACTGCAGGAGCAAACGTGATACGTGATTCGTAATGCGTAATTTGGGCAAGAGGGTTGGCGCTGTAGGGCTAATCTTGTCTTCGCGCCGGTCCCTTAATCGTTAATTGTCAATCGTTAATCGTTGTCTTTCTACGCCATCCGGTTACTCGTTACTCGTCACTCGTTAGCCATAGGCCGCAGGCCTTCGCGAGGATGAGCCGGGCGGTTTAGCGCCCGGCGTTGCTGGGCCATCCTTTCGTTCGTCGTTCGTCGTTGGTCGGTCGTCGGTCGTCACTCGTTAGCCGTAGGGCGCAGTTTAGCACCCGGCATGACGCGGGTTTTCTACACAGCGAGGATGAGGCTCATGGACAGCATTCGCTATCACCGGGTATTGCTCAAGCTGGGAGGAGAGGCCCTGGCCGGACCCAAGGGATTCGGCATCGATCCCAAGCGGGCCGAGGAGGTCGCGGCCAAGGTGAGGGAGGTGAAGGACCTGGGCGTGGAGATTGCCATCGTCATCGGCGCGGGCAACCTCTGGCGGGGCAAGGACGGCCTGGCCCACGGCATGGAACGCACTACCGCCGATCACATCGGCATGCTCGCCACGGTGATGAACGCCCTGGCCCTGAAGGACGCGTTCGAGCGCCTGGGGATGGAAACCCGGGTCCAGACGGCCATCGAGATGCGCGCCATTGCCGAACCTTACATTCGGGGGCGCGCCATTCGGCACCTGGAGAAGGGCCGAGTTGTCATCCTGGGCGCGGGCACGGGAAATCCCTACTTCACGACCGACACGGCAGCCGCGCTGCGGGCCATGGAGGTGGACGCGGAAGTCCTCATCAAGGCGACCAAGGTGGATGGGGTGTACGAGGAGGATCCGACCCTGAATCCCAACGCCCGCAAGTTCGACCGCCTGACCTACCTGGAGGCCCTCAACCTGCGGGTGGGCGTCATGGACAGCACGGCCATCACCCTGTGCATGGACAACGACCTGCCCATTATCGTCGCCAACCTGTGGGAAGAAGGCGCCCTCGTGCGCATCGTCCGGGGGGAACCGGTGGGCACCCTGATATACCACTGAGCGGGGGATCCCCCCTCTACCCCTTGTACAACCCGTGCTTGTAGATGTACGCCTCTACCGCGGGGGACACCTGGTAACGGATCGTCCGGCCCTGGCGTACCCGGGCCTGGATCACGTGGGATGCCAGCTCCAATTCGGGCATGTCCAGAATGCGCACGCGCTCCCGGATCCCCGGCAGGCGGGACTCGAGATAATCCCAATCCAGCTCCACGTCGAACCGGGTCAGGGCCACCAGATGGCACATGGCCAGGAGCTCCTGGGGTTTGTACCAGTTGGGCAAATCGGCCAGGGAATCGAAGCCCATGAGGAAGTACAACTCCACCGGGGGAGGATACTGTTCCCGGATGATGCGCACCATATCCACCGTGTAGTGGGGGCCGGGGCGATCGGCATCGACCCGGCTGAGGAAAAAGGTGGGATGGTCCGCGATGGCCAGGGACACCATAGTCAAACGGTGCTCCACCGGCGTCAGTCGCCGATCCCGTTTATGGGGCGGATCACCGGCCGGCACGAACAGCACCCGGTCCAGCGCCAGCTGATCGCGTGCCTCCTCGGCCAGGATCAAATGCCCCATATGTGGGGGGTCGAAAGTGCCGCCCAGAATTCCC
Source organism: Anaerolineae bacterium (assembly GCA_015489285.1). Classification (GTDB taxonomy): domain Bacteria; phylum Chloroflexota; class Anaerolineae; order JAADDB01; family JAADDB01; genus JAADDB01. The sequence continues at coordinate 9,536 of WGAA01000095.1, forward strand.
ACCCGGCGAACACGCGTCATGCCAGGTCCCCCTCATACGTCCAAACGAGCTCCACGTTGCCGATACGCACCGTATCCCCCTCCTGTACGCCCGCCTTCTCCAGCGCCTCTGTAATCCCGCGGTGGTCCAGGATGCGCTGGAAGCGCATCACCGAGTCGTAATAATCCCAGTTCGTCTTGTTGGCCAGGCGTTCGATGGCCTTGCCCCGCACAATCCACACCCCCTCCTCGGGGTCGTACTCCACCGTAAACGCGTCCTCATCCTCCTCCAGGCGCCACACCCGGACCTCCTTCGGGCGAATGGGCTCCGGCTCCGGGGCCTCCTCGAGCATCTGGACCACCCGTTGCAGCATGGCCTCCACCCCTTCCCCCGTCGCCGCGGAGATGGCCATCGGTTCCCGGACCCCTTTCGCCTCCAGTGCGGCCTTGATCTGGGGCCAGCGGGCCCGCACCTCGGGCACGTCGATCTTGTTCACAACGACCAGCTGGGGTTTCTGCGCCAGGGTCGGGCTGTACTCCCGCAACTCCCGGTTGATGGCCTCGAAATCGGCCACCGGATCCTCACCGGTGCCGTCCAGCAGGTGGATGAGCACGCGCGTCCGTTCCACGTGGCGGAGGAACCGGTCCCCCAATCCGGCCCCCTTGTGGGCCCCTTCGATGAGCCCCGGGATGTCCGCAACAACGAAATCCCGGTTTCCCACCTGGACCAGGCCCAGGTTGGGTTGCAGGGTGGTGAAGGGGTAATCCGCGATTTTGGGTCGGGCGTTGCTGATGCGCGAGAGGAGGGTGGACTTCCCCGCGTTGGGCTTCCCCACGATCCCCACGTCGGCCAGGAGTTTGAGCTCCAGGCGGAGCCACCGCTCCTCCCCGGGCTCCCCCTTCTCCGCGATGCGGGGCGCCTGGCGGGTGCTGCTCTTGAAGGCCATATTTCCCCGGCCGCCCCGGCCCCCCCGAGCAACCAGGACCTTCTGGCCGGGCTCGGTGAGGTCGGCGAGGAGCTCCCCCGTCTCCGCGTCGTACACCATTGTGCCCGGCGGCACGGGAATGTACACATCCTTCCCCGCCCGTCCGTGCTGGCCCTTGCCCCGACCGTGTTGTCCTCGTTCCGCGCGGTAGTGCACCTTGTAGCGGAAGGGGAGGAGGGTACTCACATGGGGGTCGACGACCAGGTACACGTCCCCCCCTTTACCCCCACTGCCCCCGGCCGGTCCTCCGCGGGGCACGAACTTCTCCCGGCGGAAGGCAACCACCCCGTTGCCCCCGTCCCCGGCCTTCACGTAGATTTTAGCCTCATCGTACAGCATGGACTCCGCTTCTCGGCCCATTCCGTCTCACCCTTCCACGTGAATACTCATCAGCAACTCGACGAACACGACCAACCCGGCCATCGTATTCACCCATGCCCGCTGCTTCACGAACAGGATGAGGGCCAAGAGCACCCGTAACAAAGGCAACAAGGCCAGGAGGACGATTCCCGCGCTCATGGCCCACAGGCCCCAGGCCACCCCCGTCCCGTGAATCAGGCGACCGATGGGAATGGCCGCCGGTCCGGGAAACTGGTGGATGGGCGTGGACAGGGCCACGTCCACGAAGCCCACGGCCATGAGCCCCACCGCGACGAAGGATACGACGGCCGCGATGCGACGCATCAACGTTTCCAGCTGTAAGGATTCCTCCGTCTGGCGCGACATCGTCCCTCCCTTACCTCCGGTGCCCTCTCGGCTCAACCGCCGAGACTGTGCAGCAACATCTGAATCCCGATGAAGATCATGAGAACGACCAGGGCGCTGCGCACCCAGGCAACCCGCAGCCGCGACATCAAGCGAACGCCCAGCATGGCCCCGGAAAAGATCCCCAGAGCCGTGGGGATAACCACCAGCGGGTGCACATCCCCCCGACCATAGTATACGAACACACTGGCGGCCGCGGTAATCCCGACCATGAAATTGCTTGTGGCCGTCGCGACGCCCAAAGGAACGCCCATGATCGCGTACATGATGGGCACTTTGATGAAGCCGCCCCCCACCCCCAACAACCCGGACGCCATCCCCGCAAGGAAGGACATCCCCAGGCCAAAGGGCCAGTGGCGGATTGTGTACTCCCGGGTGAACAGCGTCTCCGGCGTCGTCGAGGGGCGAGTACGGGCCTTGTACAGGGTGTATCCTGCGGTGAAGAAGACGGAGAGGGCGAAGAGGATCCCCAGGGTGCGCGGGCTCACGTGCCCGGCCAGGAGGCCACCGCCGATAGCGCCGGCCGTTGTCGCCACCTCCAGGCGAAGGGCCAAGCCCACATCCGCCCCGCGTCCGGGGGGCATCATTGCGGCCACCCCGGCCGACGTCGCGATGACCCCCACCAAACTCGTTCCCACGGCCGTGCGAATGGACATGTGGAAGAGCAGGGTCAACGCGGGGACCAGGAAAACGCCTCCGCCCAATCCCAAGAGAGCGCCTAATATGCCGGCCAGCAAACCGGTAACGAACAGCCCGAGAACGATCACCACCTTCCACTCCGGCTAGCGAGGTGTTCCTGCGACCTTATCCCAGCGCCAGGAAGCGATACAATTCGGCCAGGTCGACCTTCAAATCCTCGTACTTTTCCCGCAACGCCGCGTACAATTGCGCCTTTTCCATGGCCAGGGCCACCAGATGGGCCACGGCCGTCAAAAAGTGAATCCCCACGCGACTGAACTGACGGGGACGGGCCGAGTAGGCCCGCATCACCCCCAGCGTCCGGTCCTGCAAGCGCAAGGGCACCACCAACACAGAGCGGATCCCCTCGGCCGCGGCCTCTTCGGGGTACTCGAATCCCGGCTCCTGAGTCACATCGTAGAGAACGACGGCCTCCCCCCGGAGGGCTCGCTGATCCACCGGACTCCGTTCCACGTGGACCTCCCCCTTGGCCAGGTAGGTCTTACTCAACCCGTAAGCGGCCACCAGCCGCAGCACCCCCCGCTCCTCATCCAGCAGGCGAATGGACGCGGCCATCAAGCCCATCTCCTCCACCGTCGCCTTGAGGACCTCCCGAAGCATGGGGACGAGCTCCAGGGAGCTGTTCAGGGCCTGGGCAATGCGATACAGGCTCTGGTGCAATCGCACCTTTTCCAGGGCCAGGGCGCCGGCATCAGCCAGCGTGTCCAGGAAGAGGATATCCGCCTCGGTCAACGCGTCCACGTCCTCCACGTACACCCGCAACACCCCAATGGTCCGAGCACGCACGCGCATGGGTACGGCCACCATGCCGCGCAGGCCCTCCGCGGCCGCGGCCTCCGGGTACTGAAACCCCGGCTCCCGTGTCACATCCCGGATGACCACCACATCCCCGTTGAGCACCCGACAATCCACGGTTTCCGGCTCCACGCGGATACGGCCCTTGCGCACGTACGTGTTGCTCACGCCGCGCGCGCCCA
>WGAA01000096.1 GCA_015489285.1 Anaerolineae bacterium
CTCAAACTCCTCTCCGACCTGAGCCCCCTGACCCATGCAACCGACTTGCTCGAAGACTTCTGGTTTTCCGGGTCCGAAGGGGTGTGGGAGGCTCTCACGTCCTCCATGCATTCTTTTCAGGGCACGCCCTTCCTCGGCCGGATGTGGTTCAAAGGCGTATCCCACCTGGAAGGGTTGGCCTACCTGCTTCTCTGGATCCTTGTAACCTCGTGGGTGGCCGTGCGCACCTTCCGCTGGGATGAGGAGCCCCACCCCCACCGTGAACCCCGCAAGGGGACCGGGGAACAGGGGGAAGGGGTTGTGTGGGTTCGCAATGTGTCCAAGCATTATGGGCCCGTTCGCGCGGTGGATGGCGTCTCCTTCTCGGTCAAGGAGGGGGAGATCTTCGGGATCCTGGGCCCCAACGGCGCGGGCAAGACCACGACGCTGGAGATTATCGAAGGACTTAGGGTGCCCGACGCGGGGGACGTTCGCGTTCTGGGGATGGACCCCTGGGCCGACTACGAGACCCTGGTCCAACGCATCGGTGTCCAATTGCAGGAAGCCAATCTCCCCGCCCGCTTGAAGGTGAAGGAAATCCTGTCCCTCTTCGCCGCATTGTACGAACACACCCTGCCCGAAGATACCTTGCTGCACGCCTTCGAGCTCGAGGATCAGGCCAACACCTTTTTCTGGAAACTTTCCGGAGGCCAGAAACAGCGGGTCTTCGCCGCGTTGGCCCTCCTCAACGACCCACAAATCGTCTTCTTGGACGAGATTACCACGGGCCTGGACGCCCACATTCGCCGCCAGATTTGGGCTTTCCTGCGGGAGTTACGCCGTCAGGGCAAGACCATCTTGCTTACCACTCATTACCTGGAAGAAGCCCAGGCCCTGTGCGACCGCGTGGTGATGCTAGATCACGGCCGCATCGTGGCCGAGGGCACACCCGAGGATCTCGTCGTCCGCCTGGGCATGGGCTTCCGTCTGGAGGTGGAGGTGGACGGCACCGCGTCGCTCACGCCGGAGGTGATAAGCACTCTACCCGGGGTGACCCACTGGAGCCGCCAGAACGGCACCCTGACTCTGTACTTGCGCCAGCCCACGGACACGGAGCGGGTGCTCGGGGCGTTGCGCACTCACGGCGTCTCCTACCGTAGCCTGAAGGCCCAGCCCGCCACCCTCGAAGATGTCTTCCTGACTCTGACCGGTGACCGGCATGCTGAGGCATGATGTACAACCCATAACACGTGGAGGTGTGCTATGACCGAGCGGCCCATCTCACCCGAGGAGGCTCGCGAGTCCTTGGAGCTTGTGGAAGCCACCATGCGCCAGATGCAGCGTGCGGTGGTCCACGCGGGTACGCCCTACTTCTTCCTTATTTGGGGTGTCGTGTGGACTCTGGGCTTTGGCAGCACCCAAGTCCTCGGTCCCGAGTCTTCCCTGGTGGGCGTTGTGTGGATGGTGTTGGATGCTCTGGGCGCTATCGCTTCCTTTGTGGTAGGGTGGCGGGTGGCCACCCGGTTGCGCCATCCCCTCTACAGCCCGACCATCGGCCTTTTCTGGCTGACGTGGATCGCGTATGCGGCCTTGATCATTTACTTTGCGCAGCCCCAGAGCAGTGATCAACTCTCCCTGCTGATCTCCCTCTTTGCCATGTTCGGCTATGTGGTGACCGGTATTTTCCTCAGGAGTCGCTTTCTGATCGGGCTGGGTGTGGCGCTCACGGTGGTCATCATCGGCGGGTATCTGTTTTTCCTGGCCTACTACAACCTGTGGATGGCCGTATTCGGCGGCGGGAGTTTGATAGCGGTTGGGTTGTACATGCGCTACGCCTGGAGGTGAGACATGGCCCGCTTTGATACGCTCATCCACCAGCCCGTGCGCCTGCGCATTATGGCCGCGCTCGGCGCCCTCCCTGAGGGCGCACAATTGGACTTTGGAGCCTTGCGCGACATGCTCCAGGTGACGGACGGTAACCTGGCCACCCACCTGCGCAAGCTGGAGGACGCAGGGTACATCACCGTGGAGAAGACGTTCGTGGGGCGCCGCCCCCGCACGTACATTGCGCTGACGCCGAAGGGCCGTCAGGCGTTCACCGAGCACGTGGAGGCCCTGCGGGAGATTTTGGGGGAGTAGAGATTGGGGATTGGCGAGGGGAGGATAGGCGATGAAATGGCCGCGATTCTGTCTTGTGCGTGTCTTAATGGCCGTCGCCGCGATAGGGGCGATCTTGCTGGCGTGGGTCGTCCTGGCCCCGCGGCCACGGGATTGGGATTGGCACTACCGCGATGCGATTGCCGAGCAGAAGGCGTGGGACGCTCCTTACCCTTCGTCGGTGCGCCTGGAGGTCACCCCCGCCGACGCGTTGGCAGATGTGCCCCTGGCCGTACGCGTGGTCGGGCTTCGATCCCACCAACGGGTGGGGCTGCGCGCGTGGACTCGGGACGCGAAGGGCCGGCGCTGGGAGGTTTCCGGCATCTGGCGCGCGGACGCCACGGGTGTCGTGGACCTGAACCGTGATCGGCCCTTGGGCGCGGTGTTCGACCGGGCCGACGCTTCGGCCTTGCTGACGGAGATGCGCCCGGTGAGGTTTGTCCCCCATCCCCTCTTCATCTCACCGACGGCCGAACATCCATCTCCTTATACCGTGCACATCCGCGCGGAGGCCCAGGGCCGCATCCTGGCGGAGACCACGGTCACCCGTCGCTACACGGCGCATGGCGTGACCTGCACCGAGGTCCGGGAGCAGGGCCTGGTGGGGGTGTACTGTCTGCCTCCGGGGAAAGGGCCTTTCCCTGCGGTGCTGGTGCTCGGTGGGTCCGAAGGGGGGATTCCCCGTCTCTGGCCGACGTGGTGGGCCTCTCATGGGGTGGCCGCCCTGGGCCTGGCTTATTTCGGCGTCGATCCGCTCCCCTCACACCTGGTACTTATCCCGTTGGAGTACTTCCAGCAGGCGGTGGACTGGTTGCTCGAGCGTCCGGCCGTGGATTCCACCCGTGTGTTCGTGTGGGGCGCGTCCCGGGGCAGCGAAGCCGCGCTCCTCACCGCGGCCTATCATCCCGGTGTGGCGGGCGTGATCGCGGTTTCCCCCAGCAGCGTGGTCTGGTCCGGCCTGGATTTCTCCCAGGGGCCGCGCAGCGCGTGGACGTATCAGGGGCGTCCACTGCCGTTTCTGACCACCGCGTTGAGCCTGGACTACCTGCGCATGATGCTCCGGATTCCCGTCTCCCTGCGGGATGAGTTCGAGCGCGCGCTCTCTCACGCGCCGGACGAGGTGTTCATTCCCGTGGAGCGCGTTCGGGGGCCGGTTTTGCTCATCGCGGGCACGGACGATCTCCTCTGGCCGTCGGACGTGTTCGTGCAGCAGATCAAGGATCGACTGGCCGCCCGCGGCTTTTCCTACCCCGTACAGACGGTGGTCGTGGAGGGGGCGGGGCACGCCTTCTTCCCCTACCTGGTGCCGCCGGTGCGCGTGGTGCCACCGTTGGTCCTGGGCGGCCGTCGCGAGGCGAACGTCCGGCTGGCGCGGGAGGCGTGCGATGCCATGCTCCGGGTGGTGACCGGAAAATCCGGGCATTGAGGTGAGTAGGGGCAGGACCAGACTTCCGGAGGCTCGCAGTCTTTGGGGGTCGGGGCTTAAATTCGCACGGCGTTAAGTTCGTCATACGTCATTCGTCAGGCGTCAGGCGCCGGGAGGGGATCGGCGCGGTTAGCGCAACCTGGCTTAAAATACGTGATGCGTGATTCGTAATGCGTAAGGAGGATTGACGCTGTAGGGCCAACCTTGTGTGCGCGCCAGAACGCACGGGGCTAAAGACCCCGTGCTACATTGAAGCGAAGGCCGCTGAAAGCGGCCTAAGCAGAGCGCCCTACCCAGACTTCCGAAGTCTCGTGGACTTCGGAAGTCTGAACCAGACCCCGTGCTACATTGAAGCAAAGGTCGCTGGAAGCAGCCTAAAGGGAGCCCCCTTCGAGGGGGCTTTCCCCTAATGTAGCCCGAAGGTTTACCTTTGGGCGGAGTGGACGCTGACCTTTGGCTTGGCCAGGTCTCGGCGTAGCGCTAGGCCTACTCGTTACCGATGTGGGCGCTGCTAGGCCAACCTTTCGGTCGTCGGTGGTCGGTGGTCGTTCGTCAAAAGTCGGCGTAGGGCCACGTTGGCGCTGCTGGGATAACGCTGTCTTCACGCCGGTCTGTTACTCGTTACTCGTGACTTGTTACCAACGTTGGCGCGGTAGGGTCAATCTCGTCCTCGCGCCGGCCTTTTAATCGTTAATTGTCAATCGTTAATCGTTGTCTCTCCGCGCCATCCGGTTACTCGTTACTCGTCACTCGTTACTTGTGCGACCGACCTCGCTTTCGCAGGCCGTGCATCTCCAAATGTCCTCTAATTTGGTAAAAGTGTCAGCAAACTGTCATAAATACCGATGAGGAATGGGCCTATAATGAGAATCAGGGATGGTGTGAATTCCGTTCCATACTCGGGTATGTGAAACAGGAAAAGGAGTACACGCATGAAAAGATTGACGCGGGCCCCTGTTCTGGCCATCCTCTTCATCGGTTTCCTCTTCGCTTTCCTTGTCATCCCCTCCGCCCTGGCTGCCCGACAAGATGCCTCAGGAGGTGATGTGCGTCCTTTTTGTACACCCACGCCGTCATGTGGGTGCGATTGTGATGATTTCGAGGTATACATGACGGTGGACGCCCCAACCCACCAGGTGGGGGATCTCATCGAATATCGGGTCGAAGTGGACAACGTGGGCGATTGTTCCTCTACCAAGTATGTCACCTTTGACGTGTACTGGACGAGCAATTTGACGTATGTGAGTTACACCAGTGGATGGTCCTGCAGCAATTACGGCGATCACCTGCATTGTGGCCGCAACGATTACGATTGGGGCGGATCGTACACGTACATTCGGATGCGGGCGGTGGCTCCGGGGAACGCCACGATGGACGTCCGCAACTTCCAGGTCGAAGCGGATTACATCGATTCGACGGGTACCGCATGCCCCAGCAACACGGCCTCGGCCACCACGAACATCCAGCAACCCCCTACCC
>WGAA01000097.1 GCA_015489285.1 Anaerolineae bacterium
GGCGTGGACGTCGGGCAGGGTCGTTCCACTGGGAGCTGAGGAAGGTGTACTGCACCCCGCCGCTGCTCTCCCCTTCCAGGACGAGCCCGAAGTTCTGCTCCGGGTGAGCTACCCACCCTTGCACGAACGCGGTGACGTCGATGTCCACCCAGCCCCGGTCCCGGTTCACCGTGGCCGCGACGCCCCGTTCCGTGTCCCGGTCGCCCGGTCCCTGCGCGCCGGGCGCATCCCACGCGCCTTCCCCCGGGGTCTGCCATGTGGCCCGCTCCTCGTCCCAGGCACGGCGCAGAGGGTACCCTCGCAACGTCAAGGGCAGGGGGCGATCCCGCACGGTCTGGTAAAGTCGTAAGGTCGCCTCCTCCACGATCGCCTGGGAGGGAATCACGTCCAGGGGGAAGCGGATGAGCGCAACCCGGACGCCACCGGAGCGCACCAGCAGGGTCCCCTCCCTTCCGTAGGACGTCGTCGGGTTCCAGCGGCTGAGGTAGGTGTCGCTCACACCCGTGTACCGCCCCCCACGGACGGTCGCCCCCTCGTACAGGGTCAGGGTGTGGGCAGAACCGGCGGGCGTGGGTGTCGCAGTGGGTGTCGCGGTGGGGGAAGGGGTGGCGGTGAAGGCGGGAGTCGCCGTGGGTGTGGGGGTGTTCGCGGGGGGCACAACGTCCGCCGCGTAGGTGATGACGAGCTGGGGACGGCGGTCGGGGGTGGGGGAATTGGAGCTGAACAGGTTGTAGTAGGCCACCCCACCTCCGGTCACTTCCAGGAGCATGCCCCAGTTCTCCTCGGGATGGCGCACCCACGTCTGCACGAGGGAGGTAACGTCCAAACTCACCCATCCCCCGCCCACGTCCACCGTAGTTTGGGCCGACGCGTAAGGCACGCGATCCCCTTCCCCAACGCCGGGCGTCTGCCACGCCTGCCCCTGTTGGGCCGTGCGCCAGGTGACCTCATCTTCCCGCCAGGGGCGCTGAATCCGAAAAGCGCTCACCTGGATGGGGTCGGCCGCGGAACGATTGACGACCCAAAGCCGCAATTCGGCGTGCCACACGGTGGCGTGCTGAGGGACGAGACGGGTGTCGAAGCGGATGAGGCTCTTGCGCACGTCCTTGCGCAGGCTCAAGATCATGTCCGAACCCAGGTTGGTGTCCGGTCGCCACCGCTCGATGTAGGCATCCGCCGCGCCCGTGTACACCTCCCCCGTCCCCGGGTCGAACCCCTGCTGGAGGATGACCGTCGTCGGGGTGGGGGTGACCGTCGGCGTGGGCGTTCGCGTGGGGGTGGGCGTTTGCGACGGCGTTGGGGTTGGGGTGTGGGTTGGTGCGCCCGGCGTTACAGGGGTCGGCGTGGCCGTGAACGTCGGGGTAGGGGTGGTGCACACGCCCCCGGGACAGGGGGTAGGAGTGGGCGTGGGGAGGGTGTAATAGAGGATGAGTTTGGGCCGTTTGGAGGGGTCCGCGTACTGGTTCGAGGCGAACTCCATGTAAAGGCTTTTGTTCCCCAGGATCCACCCCTTGAGTAACACCCCGCGGTTGGTCTCGGGACGGGCCATCCAGCGCTTGACCAGGGGAGTGATGTCCAGCGTGTACCAGCGGTATTGGGGCCCGATCCACACGTCATCGGTGAGGTGGGGTGCCCGGTCGTACTGGGTGTCCTCCGCTCCTCCCTGGGCCCAGGGGACCCCGTTCCGGGCCTGCTGCCATGTGGCCTCCAACTCGTCCCAGGACTTGTACAGGTCGTAGGCGCGGACCCAGCCGGTGCTCCACCAGGGTTCCCGGGTGACGTAGTACAGGGAAAGTTCTGCCCCGATGAGGGATGCACCCGGCGGCAAGTCCGGCAGGTCGTCGAAGCGGATGAGGGTCCGCTTGCCGCCGAAGGTGTCCACGGCAAGGACGTTGGCCCGCCCGAAGTTATGGTTGGGCATCTTGATGTCCATGTAGGTGTCCGCGCCCCCGCGATATCCCTCCACCCCGTGCTGCAACACGAGGGTGTACACGGGCGGGCGGGGCGTGGGGGTCGGCGTCGGGGTTCCCGGTGTCGGGGTAGGGGTGGGACTGACGGGCGTGGGCGTGGGCACCGCGTCGGGATTGCGGACGACCTCCACGAAGTGGATGTACTCATCGCCGTCATTGCGGGAGCAGATGCGAAAGTCGCTGCCCCCGGCCTGACGGTTGGCGAAGAGGGCGTCGTCCAGGTTGAAGGTGCGGGTGACCCATTTGTTGCTGTTCTGCTTGCGGACGACCGCAGCGCTCTTGTACACGTAGCCCGTCGCGTCGTACTGAAGCTCCCAGGTATCCCGCCCCCGATCCAGGTACGTCACCCGCAACGTGACCCCGGGGGGGCCGTTGAAGAAGTAAGCGTCATCCACCTTGAAGTACATGCACGGATTCCCCGTGGCCTCATCCGTGCGGCGGGTGAACCGTCCCTCGGGTTGGGGTCCCACGTTGAATTCGGGGACCGTCTTGCCCCCGGGGACCGAGTCATCCTGGTAGAGCCAGAAGGAGAAATTGGTGTGCTGCCGCAACCGGGGCGAGTAAATGCGAGGGTTGTGGGGGTCACTGTCCCGCAACGCAACCCACACGCTGGGCGCGTCCTGGGGGGTGCGGCCCAGGTACTTGTGAGCAAAGAGGAGCTCGTCCTGATAGTCCCCGTTGGCCGTGATCCCCGAGTTCAGGACCAGGTAATCCGCGTGCTTGTCCAGCGCGTTGTAGACGCCCCAAATGAACTGGCCCGACGCGTCGTCGAAATAGTAGTTATACCCCTCGAAGGCCACGGGCGCCCGATCCCACCATCGCCACATGAGCTCGGCCCATCCGGCACCACAGCTATCATCCCGGGCACAGCCCTCCTCCTCGCTGAAGACCGCGTTCCCCGTGTCGGCCAGGAGGAGGTTCCACTTGAGGCCGATGCCCTTCTGGGCCGCGTAGTTGGACGTCTCCCGCCGTTCGCTCCAGCGGAGGAAGTGCCCCATCTGGAAGAGAAGCGGCGTATCGGGGAAGGCATCCCGGTACATGTCCAGGATGTGCTCCACCGTCCGCACCCACAGGTCGGACGTCAACCCGTGGTCCCTGACGCAGGAGTTGAGGCCGCTTTCCACAGGGCGGGCTTCACCGTACACGCCGGTGGAGACCTCGACGAAGGCGATGCGGGGATCCCCGTTGTAGCGTTCCCCCAGGGCCTGAATGAACGTGCGGTACGCCTGTTGCCAGTCCGGATCCCAGTACTTGGGCACGCTGAACTCGTCGTAGCAAAAGATGTGCGCGTTGGGATGGGCTTCGTACACCCAGGCGGGGGTCACGTCCCCACCGCTATCCGCGCCCTTGTAGGCGTTGACGCCGAAGCCCACCTTCTTGCCCAGCGCGACCTGCTGATCGATCCACGCGTCCACGATCTCCCACGCGTAGTACCCGGGGGCGGGGTTCAGCTCGTTCCAGTTGAAATTGCGATGTCCCCCCACGACCGCGGCGAAACGGGGGTTGACGTTATTGAAGTCCTCGAAGGTGTAGACGCCGGGGAAACGGGCGTTGGGCAAGCGGCCGGGAAGGGGGGTGAGGGGTAACGTGTCGGCTGCGGGTTGGGAGGATACACCGTAAGCTGCGACCAGCGCGAGGAACACCACACTCGCCACGAGGGCGATAAGTTTACGATATGATATGGCCATGAAGCTCTCCAACGGCACTAAAGGGTCGGGAGCGTTCGGAAGACCCCGCCCGGCGCATCGTGACTAACGAGTGAAAAGACAACGATTAACGATTGACAATTAACGATTAAAGGGCCGGCGCGGACACAAGGTTATCGCCATAGAGCCAACCTGACTTCAAGTTACGCATTACGCATTACGCATTACGCATCACGAATCACGTATCACGTCATCACGTCAAGGTGCGCCAGCAGTGCCAATTTCCTCACCATCGCCTGACGCATGACGAATGACGAACGACGTCACGAGTTTCCGAACGCTCCTGGATTAAGCGATCTCTCCTTTTCTCCCCTGTGGTGTGAGCATGGCCCGGTCGGCGAGTGCGGGGGCAGGTGTTGCCAATCCCGACGGAATCATTAGACTGGATTCGTCCCCAACGCCAAATCGGCGGATGTGGGGGACGAAGGGAAACGCGCGGCTCGACCTCTCCCCTTCCCCCAAGGGATGGAGTGACCGCATTTC
>WGAA01000098.1 GCA_015489285.1 Anaerolineae bacterium
AACGTACCCCCACCCTCATCAGCGGGGGGAATCTCCGGTTGGAACGGGAGCGCACCCAGGGGGCTGTGGACGACTTCGCCTGGACGCTGGACATCCGCGCCCTGACCGCCCCCATCGACCCGTTGCCCAAACAGGGCACCCTCGGACGCCTGCGGGCCCGACTTCCCTGGGCCTTCCGCTGGTTCAGCTACCCTGCGGTCCACTACAGCGGCCGGATCGTGTGGCAGGGACGCAGCTGGGAAGGTGAAGGATGGGGGGCCATCCACTACTGCTGGGGGACCTTCCCCCCGCGCCACTGGCTATGGCTCCACGCGGCGCACTGTCCCGCGCGTCACACCTTCGCGGAAGTCGCCCTCGTCCAGACCGGCCTCGGCCCCTGGCCCTACCCGTGGGGCACCCTGGGATACGCGTGGGTCCGCAGCCAACAAGGAGAACGCCTGGACATCCACGGCGTGACGGGGCGCATCCGAGTAGGAGGGCTGGCCGACCGCCTTCGGGTGTACGTGACCCCCTGGCACGGGACGGGGAGTGTCATCTACGCGCGCACCCACGTGCGGGTGTGGAAAAAACTCGACCCCGACGTGGTCACCACCCTCCTGGGCGACGTGCGCGTCCCCCATGTGGTCGAATGCGCCGGCCAGGGCCTGGTCGAATGGGGAAATCCTCCCCTCTTCTGAAAAACAATTCACGTCCGAAGGAGGCAGGAAAACGTGGCAAAACTGTGGGGAGGCCGCTTTAGCGGCGACACCGATCCGCTCATGGACGCCTTCAACGCGTCCATCGACGTAGACATTCGCCTCTGGGAAGCGGACATCCGGGGGAGCATCGCCTACGCCCGAGCCCTCCACCGGGCCGGAATCCTCACCGCGGAAGAACGGGATCGCCTCATCCTGGGATTGGAACGCATCTGGGGGGAATTCGCCGAAGGCTCCTTCCGGCTCGAACCCGGCGACGAGGACATCCACACCGCGGTGGAACGGAGGCTACACGAACTCGCCGGGCCGCTGGCGGGGAAACTCCACACCGGTCGCTCGCGCAACGACCAGGTCGTGACCGATACCCGCCTCTACCTCCTCGACCGCATGGAAGTCCTGGCCGACGCCCTCAACTCCCTCCAGGAAGCCATCGTCCGGGTCGCCGAGGAGCACCTGGACGTGATCATGCCCGGATACACCCACCTCCAACGGGCCCAACCCCTCCGTTTCAGTCACTGGCTCATGAGCTACTTCTGGGCCTTCCAGCGGGATTGGGAACGGCTCGACGACCTCTGGCGCCGCGTGGACATCATGCCCCTGGGCTCTGCAGCCCTCGCGGGGACCGCCATCCCCATCGACAGAAAGGCCCTCGCCGCGGACCTGGGATTTGCCGACATCTCCCCCAACAGCGTGGACGCGGTGAGCGACCGGGACTTCATCCTGGAATTCCTCGCCTGGGCTGCCCTTCTGGGGACCCACATCAGCCGCCTGGCCGAAGACCTCATCATCTGGTCCACCGCGGAATTCGGTTTCGTCACCGTAGCCGAAGCCTACAGCACGGGGTCCAGCCTCATGCCCCAAAAACGCAACCCCGACGCGCTGGAACTTCTCCGGGCCAAAGCCGGACGCCTCCAGGGGAACTTCACGCGCCTCGCGACCACGGTGAAAGGTCTTCCCAGCACCTACAACAAGGACCTGCAGGAGGACAAAGAGCCCCTCTTCGACACCGTAGACACCCTGGAGATGGCCCTGCCCATCCTCGAACGCGTCATCCGCACCCTGCAACTGCACCCCGAGCGGATGCGGGAGGCCATCACACCGGATATGCTGGCCACCGATTTGGCCTACTACCTGGTGGACAAAGGGGTTCCCTTCCGCGAAGCCCATCACCTGGTCGGACGGGTCGTGCGCCGGGCGGAGGAGCTGGGGGTGAGCATCGATGCCCTCCCCCTCGACGCCTTCCAGGCCATCTCCCCCCACTTCGGTCCTGACGTGTACCGGGTGTTCGACCCGGAACAGGCCGTGGAGCGGCGCCGAGTGCCCGGGGGGACGGCCCGGGAAGCCGTTCTCGACCAGATCGCCCGGGCCAAACGCCTGTTGCACGCGGAATAAGGGTCACCCCGCCTCCGCGACCGGCCACAACTCGGCCACGCGCTCCAGCTCGAAAGCCGCGTGAATACGGCGCACCGCCTCATCCGCCTGGGTATCCGCCACGACCAGGGAGATGTTCACCTCACTGGACCCCTGAGCGATGGCGATGACGTTGATCCCCGCCTCGCCCAGGGCCCCGAACACCCGGGCCGCGATCCCCGGCGTCCCCCGCATGGACGACCCCACCACCGCGATGATGACGATATCCCGCATGGACGCGATGTGGTCGACGAACCCCCGCCGCAGCTCCCGCTCCAGCTCCTCCTGCAGGGAGGCGATGACCTTGTCCACATCCGCCGCGGGGATGACGAAACAGATGCTCTGCTCGGAAGAGGCCTGGGAGATCATGAGGACACTTACCCCCGTCCGAGCCACCGCGCCGAAGGTACGGGCCGCAATGCCCGGAACGCCCATCATACCCCGACCTTCCACCGTGATGAGAGCCAGATCCCGAATGGCCGTGATGGCCTTCACCGGGACACCCGCAGGCCGGGGCTCACGCACGATGCGGGTATCCGGCCCCTCCGGGTCGAAAGTGTTCCGCACCCGGATGGGGATCCCCTTCTCCACCGCGGGCAAGATGGTCTTGGGGTGCAGGACCTTGGCACCGAAATAGGCCAGTTCGGCCGCCTCCACGTACGACAGTTCGGGCAACGTGCGCGCCTCGGGGACGATGCGGGGATCCGCGGTGAGCACCCCGTTCACATCGGTCCAGATCTGGACCTCCTCCGCGTCCAGACACGCGCCCAAAATGGACGCCGTATAATCGGAGCCCCCACGTCCCAGTGTGGTGGTAATCCCCTCCCGGGTCGCGGCGATGAAACCGGTCACGACGGGCACGACCCCCTCCGCGAGCAGCGCGGGAATGCGCTCCTGCACCCGACGGCAGGTCTCCTCCAGAAGGGGATTGGCCGCGCCGAAGGTGTCATCCGTGACCACGATCTCGCGCGCGTCCACGTGCGTCGCGGGGATGCCGCGGCTGCGCAGGACCGCGGCCAGGAGGGGGGCCGCCATCTGCTCCCCCAAGCTGGAGACCACGTCCAGGCCGCGCGGGGTCAACTCCCCCAGGACGTAGATACTCTGGCAAAGCCGCTCGAATTCCCGCAACTTCTCATCCAGCAGGTGACCGATGGCCGCTCGCTCGATGCCGTCCTCGATCAGCTGACCGGCCACGATTTGGTGCTTGACCAGCAGCTCGTTTCGCGCCTCCCGATAGGGCATCTCATCCCCGGCCGCGGCCGCTTTGGCCGCGCGGATGAGCATATCCGTGACCCCGGACATGGCACTGGTCACGACGACCACCTCGGGATCCTGCTCCCGTTCCCGGGCGATGACCTGTGCCACCTGGGCGATGGCTTCCGTCGAACCTACCGATGTCCCACCGAACTTGAGTACGCGCATGTACCGGTGCTCCTTTCTCACGCGTTATGATTTCAGGCACGCCAGTGCCCGATCCACATCTGCCAGGATATCCTCCGTATCCTCCACCCCGACGGCAAAGCGGACCAGCCGGTCGCTGATGCCTATTCGCTCGCGCTCCTCCGCGGGGGCATCGTAATAACTCATGAGGGAGGGAATCGTCACCAGGCTCTCCACCCCGCCCAAACTGGGGGCCAGCCGGGGAATGCGCAACGCGTCGACGAAACGCCGGGTCTCCGCGCCTGTCCCCTCGATCTCGAAAGAGACGACCCCACCGAACCCCCGCATGAGCCGGGTCGCCACCATGTGATCCGGGTGGGAGGGAAGTCCCGGATACCACACCCGACGGATTCGAGGGTGTTGCTCCAGGAACCGGGCCAGGGCCAGGGCCGTGTGATTCTGCTGGCGTACCCGCAGGGTCAGCGTCTTGAGTCCCCGCAGGATCAGATACGCGGCCCCGGGGTCGACAATCGACCCAAAAGTTCCCCGGGCCTCCCGGATCGGGTCCACCACCTCCCGAGGGCCGATGACGACCCCGGCCAGCACATCGTTGTGTCCGGCCAGATACTTGGTCACACTGTGAATCACCACATCGATGCCGAAATCCCGTGGGCGTAGATTATAAGGCGTCGCGAAGGTGCTGTCTATGATGGTCGTTAGCCCGTGCCTGCGCGCGATCTCCGCCACCCGTTCCAGGTCGAGCACCCGGAGGAAGGGGTTCGTCGGCGTCTCCGAGTAGATGAACCGGGTGCGCGGGGTGATGGCCGCTTCCATGCCCTCGTAATCCCCCGCGGGGAGGACGGAGACGTCCACCTGCCAGCGCCGGAGGAAGGTGGTACAAAAGGCCCGGGTCTTGCGGTACGCGTCCTGGGTCACGATGAGATGATCGCCGGGACGAAGCAGGGTCAACAGCGTCATGGTTACCGCGGCCATCCCCGACGCGAGGAGCACCGCGTCCTCTCCCCCCTCCAGAGCCGCCAATTTGCGCTCCAGGGCGCGCGCGGTGGGGTTCCCGTAACGACCGTACTCTTGGTACGGGGGGAGCGATTCCTCCCGGCGACGGGCCATGAAGGTTTCCAGGTGGGACGTGTCGGGGAAGGTGTAGGCCGACGTCTGGACAATGGGCGTGGTGATACTGCTGTAAGGGTTGGGGGATTCCTCGCCCGCGTGAACGGCCTGCGTGCTCAGTCCCCAATCGCGATGATCCTTTTTCCCGTCCATCAAAAAGCCCTCCTCTCGATGGGAAGTAGGAGGACTCCGGCAATAAAAAAGCCTCTTTCTGGAAGAGGCCGGTCAACACGAGGCTGACAAGCTCTCATCTTCCAGAGTACTCCCGAGTACCTCTGCCGGAATTGGCACCTTGACCCGTCAACGGAGCCCCATCGCTCCTCGAGTCAGGTTGCCGAGGCTTCACAGGGCCGGTCCCTCCACCTCTCTGGATAAGAGCGTCAGTGGATTCGATTGTCCCCCCCGGGCGCCACTCCCGCCCGAGATTGGAACCTATCATACGCAAGGCGGGGGATTTGTCAAATCCCGATCATAAAAATTCCCTGGACCCCAGGTCTTCCCAGACTTCCGAAGTCGTGAAGGCTTCGGAAGTCTGAAGTCTGAAAGGGGCCGGAAGGAAGTCTTGGCAATTCCGTCCGACTTTGCTATGATGAAAGGGCCAACCCCCATCACATCCAACCCAACCCCTGAAAACGAGAGGAGGGCGGAATGCAATACCGACGTCTGGGACAGGCAGGCACCAAGGTCAGTGCGATTTCCCTGGGCGCATGGCTCACGTACGGGGAGAGCGTGGAGTTCGATACGGCAGCCGCGTGCATCCGCACGGCCGTCGAACACGGCATCAACTTCATCGACACGGCCGATGTGTACGCCCGCGGCCGCGCCGAAGAGGTCGTGGGAAAGGTCATCAAGGAATTCCGGCGCAGCGACCTGGTCATCAGCAGCAAGGTCTACTGGCCCATGAGCGATAACGTGAACGACCGGGGGCTCAGCCGAAAGCACATCATGGAATCCATCCACAACACCCTCCGACGCCTGGGCACGGATTACCTGGACATCTACTTCTGCCACCGCTACGACCCGGAAACACCCCTGGAGGAGGTCATCCGGGCCATGGACGACCTGGTCCACCAGGGAAAGATCATTTACTGGGGAACGAGCGTGTGGACCGCAGCCCAGTTGGAGAACGCGGTGGGGCTGGCCCGCCAGTTCAACCTGTACCTTCCCCAGGTGGAACAACCCCGCTATAACATGTTGGACCGCCACATCGAGGCGGAGATCATGCCCACGGCCGCCAAGTACGGCATCGGCCTGACCGTGTTCAGCCCCCTGGCCCAGGGCATCCTCACGGGGAAGTACAACGAGGGCATTCCCGAGGACAGCCGCGCGGCCAAATACGAGTGGCTCAAGGAGCACTTGACCCCCGATGTGCTGACAAAGGTGCGGCGCTTGAGCGAACTCGCCCGGGAGGCCGGGTTGACCATGGCCCAAATGGCCCTGGCCTGGGTGTTGCGCCGCCCCGAGATAAGCTCGGCCATCATCGGCGCCAGCCGTCCCGAACAGATCGTGGAGAACGTCCGTGCCGCCGACATCACACTGACCGAGGATGTCCTCGAACGCATCGAAGCCATCCTCGAAGGGAAGGATGAAACATGAGTGATCCCTCCAAGACCATCCGGGTGGAAATCCCACCGAACGTGCCCGTGGTGTACGCGAACTTCGCGGTCATCAACCACTCCTCCTCGGAAGTGGTCATCGACCTGGCCCAACTTCTGCCCAACGTCCCCCACGCGCGGGTGCAGGCCCGCGTCATCATGACCCCGGTCAACGCCAAAGCCCTCCTCCAGGCCCTTCAGGCCAACCTGGCCAAGTACGAAGCCCGCTTCGGCGAAATCCAACTGCCCCGGGAAGGGGACCCCGGGCCGGGAGGGCTCGTCTGGCGGGTGGCACCCGAGGAGTGAGGAGGAAACGGGGATGCGTGTACTCATCACCGGTGCCCGGGGCCAGCTCGGCCGGGCCCTTCAGGAAGTCCTCGGGGAACACGAGCTCGTGCCCCTGGGCCGAGAGGAGGGGGACATCACCTCCCCCCGGATTGTGGAGCGTATCGTGGCCCACCGGCCCGACGTCATCGTGAACGCGGCCGCGTGGACTCACGTGGACGGCGCGGAGTCTCACCCCGATGCCGCGTTCGCGGTCAACGCCTGGGGAGCCCAGAACGTGGCCCTCGCCGCGCGCGCGGCCCAGGCCGACCTGATCCACGTGAGCACGAACGAGATCTTCCCCGGGCGGCCCGGCGTCTTCTACCGGGAATTCGACGAGGCGGGACCGGTGAACACCTATGCCCGCAGCAAGTGGGCCGGTGAGCGCATGGTGCGCGCGCTCTGGCCCCGCCACTACATCGTCCGCACGGCCTGGGTCTTCTACCACGGAGGGGAAAACTTCATCACCAAGATCATCCGCGCCGCAGACAAGTACGGCCGCCTGCGCGTGGTCGCGGACGAATTCGGCAATCCCACCTATGCCTGGGACCTCGCCCTGGCCATCGGTCGGCTCATCACCACCCGACACTACGGGGTCTACCACTTCACCAACGCGGGCTATTGCTCCCGTTACGAATACGCGCGGGAAATCCTCCGACTCAGCGGCCGCGGCCACATCTCCGTCGTCCCCATCCAACATCACCAATGGCCCCGAGCCGCGACCCCACCCCGGCACGCGGTCCTGCGCAACACCCTGGGCCCCTACCTGGGCATTGAACTCCCGCCCTGGCAGGATGCCCTGAGGCGATACTTCCGGCGAGAAGGGGAACACGTGTGAAGAGGGTGTCCGTCATCATCCCCAACTACAACGGACGTCCGTACCTGCCCACGTGCTTGAGCGCACTGGACAGGCAAACGTACCCGCGCGAAGCCCTGGAAATCATCCTCGTCGACGACGCCTCCCGGGACGATTCCGTGGCCTACGTGCGTGAGACATTCCCCCACGTGCGCGTGCTCCCCCTGGAACGCAACAGCGGACTGGCCGTGGCCTGCAACCGGGGGGCCGCCATAGCCCGGGGGGAGATCATCGCCCTCCTGAACAACGACACGGAAGTCGAACCGGACTGGGTGGCCGAGCTGGTCCGGGCCCTGGAGGAACACCCGTGGGCCGGAGCCGCGGCGAGCAAGATGCTGCTCTTCGACCGTCGGAACGTCCTCCACAGCGCGGGCGACATGGTCGGCCTGGACGGGATCCCCCGAAACCGGGGGGTGTGGGAGGAGGACCGGGGGCAGTACGACGAGGATCGGGTGGTCTTTGGCGGATGTGGTGGGGCCGTCGCCTACCGACGGGAGGTATGGGAGGCCCTGGGCGGGTTCGACGAGGACCTGTTCATGTACCTGGAGGATGTGGATTTGGCCTGGCGCATGCAGCTCCGGGGATGGGGGACGGTGTTCGCGCCCGAGGCCCGGGTCTACCACCACCTTTCCGCGACGGGCGGGGGGACGTTGGCCAGTTATTACACGGGCCGGAACACCATCTGGGTCATCGCGAAGAACATGCCCACCCCCCTCCTGCGCGCCCACTGGCCCAAAATCGTCAAAGCCCAATGGCGCATCGCCCGGGACGCGCTGGCCGCCTGGCGGGGCGAGGCCGCACGAGCCCGCCTCCGGGGCCAATGGGCCGGGGTGCTGGGCCTCCCCCGGATATGGCCCAAACGCCGCGCGGTCCAGGCCCAACGACGGGTGGACATTTCCACGTTGGAAGCGTTGTTGAAACGAGCCCACGAGGACCATGCCTGAAAACGCGCCCATTCTCGTTCCCATAGCCTCGACGGAAGATGCCCGAGCCCTGGCGGGGATCTGGGCCCCCCTGGCTCGCGAGGGACAACGGGTCGTCCACTTCGTCCACGTCATCCTGGACGAACAGCCGTGGCACCGCTCCCGCGCGGAAGCCGCCCTCCTCCTGAAGGAGGTGGAGGACCTGGCCGCGAGTTTGGACATCCCCGTCCAAACGGAGATCGTGGAGGGCTACTCTGTGGCCGTCGCGATACGCGAGGTCGCCGCCCGCATCTCCCCCGCCCTTCTCCTCCTCCGCTGGGGGAACAACGCCCGCTCCGGCTACCGGGGTCCGATGGGCTCGGTCCTGGACGCGCTCGTGGACAATCCCCCCGTTCCCGTCCTGGTGGTGCGCGGGACGGTCGAGCTTCCCGGGCCAAAGCGCATCCTCCTCCCCACTTCGGGGGGACCCAATGCCCGCCTGGCCGCGTCCGTCGGCCACGCGCTGGCACGGGCCACGGGGGGCCGGGTCACCCTCCTGTACGTGAAAACCGCGGTCGGCGACAAGGACGGTCCTTCCCCGGAGGAACGATTTCGCGCCACCCTGGGCGATCTGTACGGTGACCCGGTGTTCACGACCCGCGTTATCGAGGGGAAACGGGTCATGCAGGCGATCCTCACCGTGGCCAGGGAGGGGTACGACATCATTCTCGTCGGGGCGACGGAAGAGGGGGTACTGCACCGGGTCCTGGTAGGGGATGTGCCCCGCCGCATCGCCATGGAGGCGGAGATCCCCGTGGCCATCGCCAAACGGAAGACCCCACGCACGGTGACCGCGGCCCGCGCGGTCTTCCGCTGGATCGACGACCTGCTGCCCAACCTGAACGAGTTCGAACGCATCGAGCTGTACAAACGCCTGCGCGAGAGCACCCACGCGGCCCTGGATTTCCGCATCCGCATGTCCATCTCGGCCATCATCGCCACCCTGGGCCTCCTCATGAACAGCCCCGCGGTCATCATCGGCGCGATGCTGGTCGCCCCCCTCATGTCCGCCATCCTCGCCATCGGATTGGGGATCACCCTGGGGGATGAACGACTGGTGCGGCGGGCCATCTTGAGCACGCTGCAAGGGGTCATCCTCGTCATCGTCCTGAGCGCACTGGTGACGCTCATCGACCCTCTGGCCGGGTTGACCCCGGAGATTGTGGCCCGCACCCGCCCCACATTGCTGGACCTGGGGGTGGCGCTGGCGTCGGGCCTGGCCGGTGGGTACGCGTTCAGCCGGAAAGATGTGCAGGAGGCCCTGCCCGGCGTGGCCATCGCGGTGGCCCTGGTCCCCCCCCTGAGCGTCGTCGGCATTACTCTGGCCCTGCGGGAGTGGACGTACGCGGCCGGGGCCTTGCTCCTCTACGCGACGAACATGGTATCCGTGGCCGGCGCGGGAGGACTCATCTTCCTCATGGTCGGCTTCCGGCCCCACATCTGGTCCAGCGTGCGCTCCCAGATCTTCTGGCGAGGACTCATCGGGTTGACCCTCCTCTTTGCGCTCTTGCTCGTCCCCCTGGGGGGACTCACTTTGAGGGAATGGCACGAAGCCCAGTTACGCCACCAGATCGACGTGGCCATCCGCGAGAGCACTCAGGAGGTGCTGGGAACGACCGCGGTCGATTACACGTGGACGAAGCAGCCCGACGGGACGCTGTTCATCCACATCCAGGTCCAGGCCGCCCACCCCCTCCGGTACGACCAGGCCGTCGCCCTGCAGAACGCGGTGGGGAATCGCCTGAAACGCCCCGTCGGCCTGGACGTGGTCGTCATC
>WGAA01000099.1 GCA_015489285.1 Anaerolineae bacterium
CCGTGTCCCTGTGGATCTTCAAGGTATTGGGGGGCATTGAGGTAGCCCGTATCATTCACCACACCGCGGCCGTGGTTCTCATCCTCATTTCCCTGGTCCACATTGGGTCCGAGGCCTACGACCTGTTCGTCTTGGGCAAGCGGCCCAGCATCCTCTTCTCCAAGCAGGATGCGGTGAACGCGTGGCAGGCCGTGCTGTACAACCTGGGCCTGCGCAGGGAGCGCCCTTTGCAAGGGTGGTTTACGTTCCAGGAGAAGGTCGAGTACTGGGCGCTCGTCTGGGGCATGTTCGTGATGATTGTTACCGGCTTCTTCCTGTGGAACCCGATCCTCGTTTCCACGGTCTTCCCCGGTGACTGGATTCCGGCGGCGAAGATCGCCCACGGCTCGGAGGCTGTGCTGGCCGTGCTGGCTATCCTCGTCTGGCACACGTACCACGTGCACCTCAAGCACTTCAACAAGAGTATGTTCACCGGGGTGCTCACCCGCGAGGAGATGGAGGAAGAGCATCCTCTGGTCCTGCTACAGGGCCTGGAGCCGCCACGAATACCGGAGGAGAAACGAGCCGTGCGGCGACGCTGGTTCTGGGTGGGATACGGCCTCTTCGCCCTCCTCTGGCTACTGGGCACCTACTGGTTCGTCACCGCGGAGGTGACCGCGGTGTCTCAGCCGCCGCCTTTACCGGAGATAGTGAACTTGCAGGTGTACCAATTGCCCACACCCACGCCGTTGCCGCCTTTGGCCCTGCCGGTCAACGCGGTCCCGGCCAAGCCCACCTGGCACGAGCACATCGCGCCCCTTCTCAGCCGGCGGTGCGCGTACTGTCACCCACGGCGTCACGGCTTCCACGCGTTCGATGTGACGTCTTACGAGAGCACGCTGCGGGGTGGCATCAGCGGTCCGGCTGTGAACCCCGGCCACCCTGCCGTCAGCCCCCTGTGGTTCTGGCCGCAGCGGGAGGACCACCCCGTACACTGGACTCCTGAGGAAGCCGCGCTGATCTGGCGGTGGATTGAATCGGGAGTTCCCAAGTAAGATATCGAGGCGCCCTCGATTCGACCGAATAGGGGCGATCCCTGTGGATCGCCCCTATGGTCGTCCCGCTTTTGACTTTTGCCACTTCCCGACGCAATGCCCGTTGGGTAGGTGGGTCGAAGCAGGATTTGACATACAGCGAAAGCTCAATATACTCGGTTCACACGGCAAAATATCGTCGAGCAGGAATCCGAGATGACGTATCCGATGAATGTCGTAAAGAAGTCCAAGCGCAGCAAGGAGAGGGAACACCCCTGAGTCGGGTGCCGTTGCTGCACGCTTGGACGTCGTTGGAGAACGAACCGCCGGTATCCGACCAGGGAGCCGGCGGTTTTTTTGTGGGGTGAATGATGACGGTTGAAAATGCAAGGCATCTGGTTGACCAAGTAAATCAGGAAGCATTGGATACGGTTGCGGGTTGCAACCCCGAGAGTAAGCGCGTCAAGAAGCCGGGCCGGGGGCCCGATCCTTGACGCGCGCTATCTCATCCCCCAGCGCTGTAGGACAGGCCCCCGGTGGACACACAAACCGCCGGGGGCTTCTTTATTTACGCATCACGCATCACGCACAGGAAGTTTTGCCATGAGCATCGAACGTTACGCCATCATCGAATCAACCCTCAGGGAGGGCGAACAGTTCGCGGGCGCCTGGTTCACACCGGAGCAGAAAGTGCGCATCGCCCGGGCGCTGGACGAGTTCGGCGTCGAGTACCTGGAACTCACGTCCCCCATGGCTTCGCCCCAAAGCGAGGCGGACTGCCGTCTCATCGCCGGGCTGGGCTTGCGCGCCAAGGTCCTCACCCATATCCGCACCCGGATTGACGATGCACAGCGCGCGCTGGATGCCGGTGTAGACGGTATCGACATGGTCATCGGCACCTCATCCCAACTGCGGAAGTTCTCCCACGGCAAGTCCATTCCCGAGATCATCGACATGGCTTACGAAGTCATCACCTACATCCGCGACCACGCGCCCCACGTGGAGGTCCGCTTTTCCACGGAGGACTCCTTCCGTTCCAACCTGGTGGACTTGCTCACCGTGTACAGGGCCGTCGATGAGATAGGCGTTGATAGGGTGGGCATTGCCGATACCGTGGGGGTGGCCACGCCGCTCCAGGTGTACGACCTGGTACGGACATTGCGTTCGGTCGTCTCTTGCGACATCGAATTCCACGGCCATAACGACTCCGGCTCGGCCATTGCCAACGCGTACATGGCCCTGGAAGCAGGCGCTACCCACGTGGACACCACCGTCCTGGGCATCGGTGAGCGCAACGGCATCACCTCCCTGGGCGGACTCATCGCCCGTCTCTACACGGTGGACAAACGTCTGGTGGAGAAGTACAACTTGCCCATGCTGCGGGAGGTGGAGAACCTGGTGGCGGACATCGTGGGCATTCAGGTGCCCTTCAACAATCCCATCACCGGCATCACCGCGTTCACCCACAAAGCGGGCATCCACGCCAAAGCGATTCTCAACAGCCCCGACACCTACGAGGCCATCCGTCCCGAGGACTTCGGCATGACCCGCTACGTTCACATCGCCCACCGCCTCACGGGTTGGAACGCGGTCAAGCACCGTGTCCAGCAATTGGGGCTTAACCTGACCGATGCCCAGATCAAAGAAGCCACCGCTCACATCAAATCCCTGGCCGACGAAAAACCCCTGGCCTTGTCCGACGTGGACGCCATCCTGCGCCACTACCATAACATCTACAACAACGGGAATCTGCCGGAGCGGGAGGAAAGGTTGTTAGAGGAGTTGGGGGTGAGGGGTGAGGGGTGAGCGGTGAGCGGACGATTAACGATTGACGATAAACGATTAAGATGAGTAACAAGTAACGGAGTAACGAGTAAGGGGATGGCACGGAGCTAAGGTCGGTCCCACAGTCACGCATCACGCATCACGCATTACGTGGTCAATGCCAAGATCGGCCCGGTAGCGCCGACCTGGCCGAGACGCCAACCCATTACGCATCACGTCATCACGCATCACGTTATCACGTCATCATG
>WGAA01000100.1 GCA_015489285.1 Anaerolineae bacterium
ATCCACGGCTGACGCCCGACCTCCGCCATGATCCAACCGAAGGAGTTGGCGATGTAGGGCAGGATGAAGGACCAACCCATGACGGCCAGGTACCAGCCGGGAATCTCCGGCTTCTTCACGTACAGGACGCCCAAGAGCGCCAGCAAAATCATGAGCAACCCGGCCCCCACCATGATGCGGAAGCTCCAGAAGGTCAGAGCCACAGGCGGCACGTAGTCACCGGGGCCGTACTTCTGCTCGTACTCCTTCTGGATGTCCTTGATGCCCCGCACCTCACCGCTGAACTTGTTGTACACCAGGAAGCTGAGGAAGCGCGGGATCTTGATCTCCGCGGAATTCTGCTGAGCGTCCTCGTGGATTGCAGCAAAGAGGAGGAAGTCCGCCGGATCCTCGGTCTCCCACAGGGCCTCAGCAGCCGCCATCTTCATGGGCTGGGCATGGGTCAAATGCTGGCCCTGCACGTGCCCGACCAGAGCCACCATCACGGAACCGATGAGCGCGTACACCACGCCCCAGCGCAACGCAGTGCGGTACAGGTCCTCAGGCGACGTGCGCTTGATGAGGTGATACGCGGCCACAGAAGAGACGAAGATGCCCGCGGTCGTCACGCCGGCGAAGAACACGTGAGGCCACTGTACCCGCACGTTGGGGTTCGTGGCGACCTGGATGAAGTTCGCCATCAACGCCCGACCGGTCTCCGGGTCGATCTTGTAACCCACCGGCTCCTGCATGAAGGAGTTCGCGATGAGGATCCAGAGGGCGGACAAGTTCGACCCCAGGGCGACCAACCAGGCGGCCGCGAGGTGGGCCTTCTTGGACAACTTCTCCCAGCCGAACACCCACACACCGATGAACGTGGACTCCATGTAGAAGGCCAGGAGCGCCTCGATAGCCAACGGTGCGCCGAAGATGTCACCCATGAAGCGGGAGTACTCGGACCAGTTCATGCCGAACTGGAACTCCTGCACCAAACCGGTGGCGACACCGATGGCGAAGTTAATCAGGAACAACTTCCCCCAGAACTTGGCCAACTTCTTGTACTTCTCATCGCCGGTGCGCACGTACTGGGTCTCCACAATCGCGATGAGAACGGAAATACCCAAGGTCAGGGGGACGAAGAAGAAGTGATACACGGTGGTGATGGCAAATTGCCATCGGGACAAAGTCAAGACGTCCATGATGCACCTCCGATAAAAGCATGATATTGGGGCTCACATCATTACTTCACAGACGAACGATGCAAAATGTACACAGCAACAGCCAGAAGAACGATGGTCACGGCCAACAACAACAACTCTTCCAGGATGAGACGAAATTGGGCGGGATCGCCCAAATTGGCCTGCTCCGCCGTAATCACCAACATACGACGGATGGCTGCAATGATACCGATGATGAGAAACGGTCCAGGACTCAACGTGTGCTGGTAGAGGGAAATACGGATGGTGTGCAAGATCTCCACCAGCATCATGACCAACAACATGGAGTTCAGGAGTTCCAAGATGCCCTCGTGAATGTGCCCGCCCTTGGTCAGGACGAAGGTGTGCATGGTCGTGTACAATAGGACAAGAGCGGCTACAGCCAACACGAAGGCGATGAGATAATAAAGCCCTTCCTCCAAAAAGGTGACGACCTTTAGTAAGGACGCAGGAATCCCCCGCACCAAATTTTTCTTCTCCGATTGCACCTCCTTTGCCGCCATGCACACCCCCACGCGCCTAATTTTTCGCGCGAAACGCCCACATTACCCCTCACCTTAACCATATATATAGTACACATATTCCCCGCCCCCTGTCAATACCCCATTTTACTCCCCACGCATCATCCAAAAGTATGAAGGCGCATCACCCGTACGGGTGATGCGCCTTCCCTACATCCCGGCGGAATCGGGGCCCCACGTAATCAACGAGCACAGGAGGGCAACGTGTACACCGAGAGGGTGCCCGCCGCGTAATCGGTCAAGTAAAGGGTGTTCCCCTGGACGAAAATCCCCTGTCCCCCTTCCTCATCTCCTTGATCGGCCAAGGGGATGGAATCCGCCCAGCGCCGTCGTTGAGTGTCGACGATCATGAGACGATTGTCGAAGGGGTCGACCGCGTAAAGCCAGCGACCGTTGGGCGCAAGGGCCAGGCCCACCGGTCGGCCGGGGAGAGGAATGTGGGCCACAGCCCGCGATTGGACGTCGTCCACCACCGCGATATCCCGGGGATCCCGGTTGCTGGCGTAGACAAGACGGCGTTCCGCATCGGCCACGGCCGCGACCGTGCCCACGCCCACGCCGGGCACATCGACCTTCACCCGGCCATCCGCGAGAAGCCGCACCATGTCCCCCCCTACCAAAGGCACATACACACTTCCGCCCAGCGAGGTCAGGAGGGCCGGCTTCCGCCCCACCGGCACACGGCGTAACAGCTCCCCGGTTTGGGCATTGTACACACTCACGTCCCACGACGCGTAGTTGCTCACGTACAGGGTATTCTCCACCAGTGTCGCGCCCCAGGGCAGCCACCCGGTAGGCCACAACCCGAGAATGTAGCCACTCCGCCGGTCGAACACCGCGACCTGGGACGAATTCCTGTGAACCAGGTACACCCGATCCGGTCCTACCACCAGCGCGTTCGCGCCGGATCCCGGACTATCCCACAAGGCAACGGAGGAGAGGGTGGCCGCATCCAACACCAACACATCCCCACCATCTTCCAGCCCGACGTAGATGAAGCCCCCGTCCGCGACCACACTCCGCGGATGGCTTCCGAGGAACACCCGACGTGCCAGTCTCGGCTTGCAGGCGTAAGAAGGTACCCAGGGCGTCGGCGTCACCGTCGGCGTCCACGTGGGAGTCGGGGTGGGAAGGACCCCTTGGGTGGGAGTAGGTGTCCGCGTGGGCGTCGGTGTTCGGGTGGGTGTCCACGTAGGTGTGGGCGTCCACGTGGCCGTGGGCCGCGGGGTCCGCGTGGGTGTTGGCGTTCGGGTGGGTGTGGGCGTCCACGTGGCCGTGGGCCGCGGGGTCCATGTAGGTGTCGGCGTCCGGGTGGGCGTAGGCGTTCGCGTGGCCGTGGGCCGCGGGGTCTGCGTAGGGGTCGGCGTCCGGGTGGGCGTGGGCGTTCGCGTGGCCGTGGGC
>WGAA01000101.1 GCA_015489285.1 Anaerolineae bacterium
GGCCCACGCCCATGCCCGATCCCCCCTTGCACTACTGGTTGCGGCGCCCCTTCCGGCCTCCGGCCCAGGTGTGGGCCAGCCCCTACTACCCGTACGGGAGCAACGGTGGTGGGGTGTACCTGGTCCATCACGGCGCGGACTTTCCCAACCCGGAGGGGACGGTTGTGCTGGCCGGGGCCGAGGCCCAGGTGGTCTTCGCGGGGCAGGATGACACACGCGCGCTGGGGCCCTGGCCCCGGTTTTACGGTCGGGCGGTCGTGCTCCGACTGACGCGCACGTACCTGGGGCAACCCGTGTACGTCCTTTACGGCCACGTGCGGAAGACCCTGGTCCATGTGGGGGAGCGGGTACGGCGGGGGCAGCCCATCGCGGAGGTGGGGCAGGAGGGGATTGCGATGGGGCCTCACCTGCACCTGGAAGTCCGCCTGGGGAAGAATGCGTATACGGCCACGGTGAACCCGGAGTTCTGGCTGGAGTACATGCCCGGGCACGGGACCCTTATCGGCCGTCTTGTGGCCCCCGACGGTCGGGCGTGGATGGGGCGGGGGATTATCGTCTACCGGCGGCGGGAAACTGGCTTCCGTTACTGGACGACGATTCCCACCTATCTGGCGGAACCGGGCATCCGGCCGGATCCGGCCTGGGGGGAGAACTGGCTCCTCACCGACGTGCCGGAGGGGGATTACCTCCTGGAGGTGGCGGGCACCTCCCCCGTGCTCCGGCGTCGGGTCCACGTGACCGCGGGACACACGGTCTTCATCGAATTCGTGACCCCGTAGGCCCTTGCATGTTTTCGGGATATCCCCTTTTCGGGCCGCCTCGCGCCTTCGTCCTCCTACATTTCCCTCTAATTGATCCCGAGAATTTCCTGTTCATATAGAAATCTAACGTTATGCTAGTGAGGTACTAACGTTCGCGGCGTAAGATGAGTTCATCCGTCCCTCTCACGGGGGCGGGATGAGGGGATGTTAAGGAACTTAGGAAACTCACACAAAAGGAGGGTCGCTATGGTGTTCGAGACGCTGCGAGAGCTGCGCAAACGAGCCCAGGAATCGCCGGTCAGGGAGACCCGGCGGGAAGAGGAGGCTAAGATCATCCGGGAGGCCGCGGAAGCTTACGTGGCCCTGGGCGAGATCGTCCGCCTCATCGCCGAAGGGAAGCTGGAGGATGCCCTGCGTGTCCTGGAGGAGACGCAACCCAAGGTAGAAAAGCTGTACAAGGAAGAAGGCCTCGCTTACATGCCCGTCCGCTCCGTTGTCTACGAGTACCGTGGGGTCACGACGGTGGAGGACGCGCAGAAACTCTTACAGGACGTGCGCGAGGCCGTGGAGCAGAACGACCTCATCCGCGCTCGGGAGCTCCTGAACATCCTGCGCAACGAGATTGTCATCGACACGTACGTTCTCCCCTTGAACGTCCTCAAGGAGGCCATCGACCTGGCCCTGGAATTCGCCCGCCTGGACGATTGGGTGAAGGCCGTGGAAGCCATCCGTCTGGCCCTGGCCTCCATCCGCATCACCAAAGCCATCGTGCCGCGCCCTCTCCTGGAGGCCTATTACCTGCTGGAGGAAGCCGCGGCCATCTACGAGGAGCGGCCGGAGGACGCCATTGAGCTGCTTCGCGATGCCCGCCAGCAGGTCGAACTGGCGAAGGTCCTGGGGTACGTCCAGGAGGATACCATTCAGGACTTGCTGGCCTCCATCGACAAGCTGGAAGGGGAGATCCGCGAGAAGACGGCGACCAAGGCCGGATTCGCGGGCGTCCAGGAGGAGATGAAGCGGATGAAGGAAGAAAGCACAATTACGACCCAGGAGGAGGTCCAAAATGTCTAAACGGCTATGGTTGACCCTACTCATCGCTATTCTGGGCTTGGTCGTGGGGTTCGGTGCGGGGGGCTACATCGTCCACAATCGGGTCCTCCGCACCGTGGAGAACATTCCCGCTTCCCCCATCATCGTGGGGACGGAGTACCGCTCGCAGGATAACGAGCTGGTGTTCTCGGTGCTCAACCCCGGCCCTACGCCCTTGCAGCTTGTGGATTATTCCGTGACCTTTGCGCCGGGCAAGGAAACCGAGCAGAAGTCCTACTACATCTCTCACGTCCCCTTGGGCGTGACCATTCAGCCCTTTACTGTGGCCGTAGCCGTGATCAAACTCAAAAAGGAGGCAAAGCCCCTGGCTGTGGGGGATGTGGTGACCACGAGCCTCTTCTACACCCATCCCTTGTCCCAGGACCTGTATTCGGTGATCCACCCTTACACCTATGAGCGCGCCCAGGAACAGGAGAAGGAGTCTAAGGGAGGGAACCAATGAAAGTCAATTGGGAACGCGTCGTGTGGGGCGTTGTCCTGGCCTTCTTCCTGGCCTTTATCATCGCGGCGCTGTTGGACCTGGCCCTTTTCTGGCCCGTCTTTCCCGAGGATTGGGCCTTTCTCATGGGGTTCCTGGCCTTTTGGCTCCTGGCCAACAAACTCCTCTTCGGCTACGGTCAGTTCATCCACGTGTCCGAACGTTTCCTGGCCGATAAGGAGGTGGATACCAAGGGCATCGAGGCTCGGGTCCGCCAGCCCGTGGAATGGCTGAAGACGTTGACCTTCACCTCGTTGATGGTGCTTTGGCTCAACGAGCTGGACAAGTACCGGTACACGTATTACGCGACGTACCTGGTCATTGCCCTGCTCACCCTTCTGACCAAGCTCGACCTGTTGGGGTACAACCTGGTCGGCAATTACCTGGAAGGGGCTTTCTGGGGGGCGACGGTCATTACCTTCTTCGTCGTCACCTTGGAATGGATCGCCCACACCTATCCGGTGGATTTGCTGGCCCACGCGCGGGTACAGGAATCGGCGACCACGTTGGAAACCGCGGAGGCGGCCTAACGCCCCGCGAGGCATCCCCTTCTTTCCGACCCCCGAGGTCCCCGGGCCTCGGGGGTTTTATTATCCCGGATTTTGGAAGTCCCGCGGGCTTCGGAAGTGAAGCGGTTGGCGTGATGACGTGATACGTAATGCGTGATGCGTAACTTAAGGCCACATTGGCGTTGTAGGGATGAGATCATCACCGTTTTGCAGATTTCCTGAGATTCAGATATCATCCTGCTCGAGAGGACGGTGTAGGCGGAAAGGAGGGTGCGTGATGAGTCCAAAGGTCGGGACGAGGCGGATGGTTCGGGTGGCTCGGCGGGGGGTAGTGACCCTGCCCAAGCCCATCCGCGAGAAGTATCACCTGCACGAGGGGGATGTGCTCACTTTGATCGACCTGGACGGCGTGCTCCTGCTCTCGCCGAGGGAAAGCCGAATAGATGCGTTAGCCGACCGCATTCGGGAGGAACTGGAGGCCCGAGGAGAGACGCTAGAAAGTATGCTGCGGACTCTGCGCCAGGAGCGGGAGCAGCATGGTCAACGAGGTTGATGTTTTCCTGGACACCAGCGCCCTGTTTGCCGGTATCTGGTCGTAACGAGTAACGGAGTAACGAGTAATTGGTTGGCGTGGCAGCAAGGTCCTCGCCACAGAGCC
>WGAA01000102.1 GCA_015489285.1 Anaerolineae bacterium
CGTGAGGCCATCCGGGAAGAGCCCCTTCGCGAGGGGGGACACAAGGAGCTCATCCACCTTTACCTGCTCCAGAACCGTCCGCTGGATGCCCTGCGCCAGTACGAAGCCCTCCGCGTCCTCTTGCGGGAGGAGTTCGGCGTGGAGCCCTCAGCAGAGCTGCAATCCCTGCGCCGCAGCATCGAAGACCGGTTGCGGCGGGACCGACAGCTGGCCCTCTCCCCCCTGTTCTCCGGGGAGGGACGTATCCCCTTCGTGGGGCGTCATGAGGAGCGGGAGCGCATGCTGGAGAGGGTGGAGCAGGCGCTGCGCGGCCGCGGAGGATTCGTCCTCCTGGAAGGGTCCCCGGGCATGGGCAAATCCCGCCTGCTGGAGGAAGTGGCGGAAGGCGCGCGCTGGAGGGGCATGTGGGTCGGCTACGGCCAAACGCCCTCCCAGCCTGCCGGCCCGTTCCGCGCCCTGAAAGAAGCCGTGGCCTCGCTCCTCTCCCCCACGTGCGTTGCCACCCTGCGGCGCGTCCTGCCCGCGGCCATCCGCGATACCGCGGCCCACCTCTGGCCCGAACTGGGCACCCCCTCGGCAAATGTCGCCCCCCAGCACATGCGCAACGCGCTGGTCCAGGTCATCCTGAATCTGACTCAATGCGCGCCCGTCCTCCTCCTGCTGGACGACATCCAGAACGCGGATGTGGATGTGCTCCACGTACTCCGGGGCCTGTGCCCGGACATCCACCACACCCCCCTCCTCATCGTCCTTGCCTTTCGTCCCCTGGAGACCCGGGTGCAGGAGCCCCTGTGGTCCGAATTGCTGGCGCTGGACCGACACACATCACCCGTGCACATCACCCTCTCCCCGTTGGACGAAGGGGGAAAACGCCTCCTCATCGCGGCCGCGCTCAACGTATCGGCCCAGGATCCCATCGTGGATCGACTGGCCCGCGTCGTCGACCGGGTGCCCCTCTCCATCCTGGAAACCCTGCGCTACCTGCACCGTCGCGGCGCCCTACAACGCTCGACCTCGGGCGCGTGGGAGCTGACACGAACGGACGTTCCCCTTCCTCCTTCCATCCCCTCCCTGGTGCAGGGGCGCCTGGAACGCCTGCCCCGCTCACTGCGTCACATCCTCCAGTTCCTCGCCGTCCTCGGGGAGCGCATCCCCTGCGCCCTCCTCGCGCAGGTCGTACCGGACCGTCGAATTCACGTCATCGAGGATCTGGTGCGATACGGCTTTCTCTCCCTGGAAGGGGATGAATGTCGCTTCGTGCACGCCCTCGTCCAGGAAGCCGTGTATACAACCATCCCCCCGGAGCAGCGCAAAAGGTTGCACCAACGGGCCGCAGAGCTGTTACACCGCCGGCAGCCCTTCCCCTGGGATCGCATTGCGTTTCACCTGGAACGGGCCGGACGGCCCCTGCCCGCGGCTCAAGCCTACCTCCGAGCCGCCCAGGTGGCCCGTCGCGTGTACGCCCACGCCCAGGTCATACGCCATTGTGACGCGGCCACACGCCTTGTCTCGCGACCGGACCCGGCCATCTGTGACACGTGGAGGCTACGCGCAGAGGCCCACATGCTCACCGGCGAAATCCGGCACGCGCGAGGAGACATCGCCCGGGCCCTGTATCTGGCCCGCTCCTTGCACGACACCCGACGGCTGGCCCAGGCCGCCCTCCTCGGGGGCAAAATTGCCATCCGCGATGCCCGGTTCTCCCAGGCTCAGCACCTCCTCCTCCGCGCGCGTACCCTGTTCCAACACCTCGGGGACGCGCGCGGCCAGGCCGAAGCCGCCCTGGCCCTGGCCGACGTGGCTGACACGCGCGGGGACCTGGAAGCCGCCCGCGCCTTCATCGAAAGCGCCATGCACCTGGCCGAAACCCATACCCTTCCCCAGGAGCGCGCGCGTGCCCTGGCGCGCGCGGGCCTGATAGCCGCCCGGGAGGGACACGTGGAGGAGGCCGAGCGGTATTACGAGGAGGGGTCCCGGCAGGCCCACATCGTGGGCGACCTGCACGTTCAAGGCATATGCGTCAACGGGCTGGGGCTCATGTACCTGGACCGGCGGCGACATAGGGAAGCGACGGACGCCTTTCGACAGGCTTTGAACCTGGCGCGGCAGCTGGCCGACGGTCACAACGAATCGGTCACCCGGCTCAACCTGGCCGTCGCCGCCACCCACGCGGGCCGCCTGACCGAGGGATACGAGCTGGGCCAAACCGCGCTCGAGCTCGCCCGCCGGGTGGGAAACGAACGCAGCAGAATGCTCGCCCACCTCCTCCTGGGGGCCATCGAGACGACATGGGGGAATTTCGCGGCCGCAAGGGAACACCTGCGCCGGGGAGAAGAGATTGCCCGTAGCAAGAACTACCGGGCCGGACAAGGATATGTCCTGAGGAACCTGGGCGCGTGGGCCCGTGAACAGGGACGCATGCGCGAAGCCGTCCAATGGGGCGAAGAAGGGTTGAACGTCCTCCTGGACCACCATCTGGCGGGAAGAGTACCCGTGGCCGCGTACGCGTTAGGCCGCTCCCTCCTCCTGGCTCGGAAGTTCACCCGCGCGGTCGAGATCCTGCACCTGGCCTACAGGTTGAACCCGCCCCCACCCATGCGTGCCTTCCTCCTGGCCGCCCTTGCCTGGGCCCAGGCGGAAACGGGAGAGGAAGAACAGGCGCGGAGAAACGCCGAGGAAGCAATCCGCCTGTTGGACACGGTTGAGGAGGACCTCTACCTGCCCCACGCGTGGTACCACCTGTATCGGGCGCTTCACACGGTCCTCCCGGAGAATGCATCCCCCCTTCTGCGCAACGCGTACCTCGCCTTACAAGCCCAATGCCTCCACGTTCCCGAGGAACGGCAACCCGACTTCCTCCACCGCGTCCTCAGCCATCGGCTCATTTCACAGGCCTGGCTGGGCCAACAATCGCGTCCCGTCGAACGCCTGCGTCTCCACCTCCCCCGTCGTGACGGCCCCGGCCGGGTGCAGGTCACCTGGACGGTGGACGCAGGGGACGAGGACGCAGTGGTGGAAGCCCAATACGGACCCATCGCGCTGCGGCGGCACCGTCTGGCTCGCCTTCTACACGAAGCGGAAGCCCAGGGCGCACGGCCCACCCATGAGGACCTGGCCCAGGTGTTGGGCGTCAGTGTCCCCACCATCCGACGCGACCTCGCCGCCCTGCGCGCGGAGTGATCACCCCGTTCACCTGCATTTCTCCCCTTTTGAGATATCTGGAAGATACCCCCCTGATATAGTGAGGTCGTCACCGCGTGACCGGCGCGCGGGGCCCAAGAAACCGATGACGCGGGAGATGAACGACCATGCCCGACAAAGTCGTCTTTGTCGTGCGGTTCTGGCGGGAGGCAACTCCACATGATCCTACCACGTGGCGGGGTATCGTCATTCACGTGCCCAACGGGGAACGCACCCCCGTGTGTTCCCCGGACGAGGCCGTCCAGGTCATGGCCTCATACCTGGATTTGGCCCATGTCCCCTCCACCGTGGAGCAGGATTTCCCCCCGAACCCGGACGATTGATAAGGCGTCGCGCGCTTTCACACATCACCCATATCGTCGAGAGGGAACGCGCCGCGCACAAGCTCGTACGTAAGGAGGACAGAAGATGCGACATATCCGGTTGTTCAACGTGTTAATCATCGCCCTGCTCATCCTCACCGCGTGTGGCGGGAACGGGTCTACGCCCCCCTCCCCGACCTCCGCCCCCTCATCCGACACAAAGAGAATAGAGGTCCTCGATGTCACCTTTGCCCACGGTCTGAGCGAGGAGATGGCCCCCATCGACCCGGGGAATGAGTTCAACCCCACGGACACGGTCTACCTTTCCGTCAAGTTGAAAGGCGTGCAAAAACGGGGCACGGTGAAAGCGGTGTTCGTGCACCAGGGAGAGGAATTCGCCTCGGCCACGGTGGACCTGGCAAAAGAGATGGAGGGACTCATCTTCGCGGTCGGAGGGAACACCAACGTGGGCTTCACCCTCAAACCCAAATCCCCCTTCCCCCCCGGCGACTACCAGGCCAAGGTGTACGTGAACGACGACCTCATCGGCGTGTACACCTACAAGATCGTGGGCGAGGAACCCGCTTCCTCGGAAGGGGAACCCTCGAAAGAAACGCCCACATCCCCCTCCACCGCGCACGAAGTCCAAATCAACGCGCTTTACTACGCCTATGACCCCCAGGAACAAAAGGCCATAGGGGGGATATCCCCCGTGCGCATCCTGGTTCGCCCCGCGGCCCAGAAGGGCGAGCTCCGGGTGGGGTTCTTCGAAGAGGAGGTCGCGGGCACGGGCGCCATGTGGCGTTCTGCCGGGTGGATGGCGGTGGTCGTTGCCAGCCAGATCCTGGGGATCGACCCGCGCGATTACGAGTTCTCCTTCTCGGTGGGAGGGCGCATCGATGGTCCCAGCGCGGGGATGTACATGACGGTGGGCGTTCTGGCCGCACTCCGGGGAGACCCCCTGCGCGACGACGCGGCCATGACGGGCACCATCAACCCCGACGGCACCATCGGCCCTGTAGGGGGCATTCCCCACAAGATCGAAGGCGCGGCCCAGAACGGCATCAAACTCGTCCTGGTGCCTGCCGGCCAGCGTTATGATCTCGATAAGAACAAGAACGAGTTGGTGGACCTGATCGCGGTGGGGAAGAAACACGGTGTCGAAGTCCGCGAAGTGAGCAGTGTCTTCGAGGCGTACGAAATACTCACGGGGCACCCCCTCCCCCGCCCCCAAACGACGGCCTCCACCCCCCAATTACCGCCCCGCGCGTTCGAACGCACCCGGGCCAAAGCCCAGGAATGGTTCTCGCGCTACAAGGACGCCCGCGGCCGCTTCGACAGCCTTCCCCAAGAGATCACCGACCTGCTGGCGGACAACGTGGCCTCGGTCGACGAAACCGCCCGGCGGGCTCAGAACGCGCTCAAACAGGGGTTGGCTGCCGTGGCCTACCAGCGAACCACCCAGGCCGCGGCCCAAGCCCAAATCCTGCTCCTCGTCGGGGAGATGATCGAGCGCTATGCGACGGGAGGCATCGATGCGGCCGTCGACTACCTCCAATCCACCCAATCCTCCCTGGGCGAACTGGACGCGGTCATCGAACTCCTGGGCACGGAACAACCCCGGACCGCGGGGGATTAC
Organism: Anaerolineae bacterium; assembly: GCA_015489285.1. Lineage (GTDB taxonomy): Bacteria > Chloroflexota > Anaerolineae > JAADDB01 > JAADDB01 > JAADDB01. The sequence continues at coordinate 5,143 of WGAA01000102.1, forward strand.
GTGGCCCTCTTCGACGCCTACATGTCCGTTGGACAAGCTCAGGGACTTGTCCTCATTGCCAACAATCGCCTGGCCGCCCTCGCCCAACAAGGAAGCAGCATGGGTGAGGAAGACCTCCTGGCGGAACTCGCCCGTCTCGCCTCTTATTACGTCCTGGCCCGGGATTTCGTCCAGTTGGCCCGAGACAGTGTGGACATCGGCTTCGGCTACGGCACCACCCCGGTGAAGGACCCGGAACGGGTAGAGGCCATGAAAGAGCTCCTGCGTCGGGCGTCGGACGCCAACGTCAACTACTTCGAAGCGACCATTGTCGACGAATACGCCAAACAGTTCGGCCTCCATCCCGACCGGATGCGGCAGATGTTCATGGATTTCGACAACGCCTACCTTTTCACCCTGGCCTCGGACCGGGGCACTAAGGCGCTCGCGGCCCGCTTGAACGAGACAACCCAGCAGGCGGCCCTTCTCCTCGGCAACAGCATCGGCAACTACGGTCAATCGGCCGGCCTGGTGGCCAAATACTACTCCCTGGGCGCGCAGCTGGACGAGGAGGGGAACGTTGTCCGCATCGAGCGGGAACGCGCCCTGGCCGACATGCTCGACCTCGCGGACCGGAGGGCCCGAGAGGCCATTGCCCGCAACGGGGAGGACATTCCCGTCATGGCCGTCCTCTACTATGAGACAGCTCGACTCCAGCGCCAGGGGTCCCCGGAAGACCAGATAGAGGCCCTTCAGAGCTACTGGATTGCGACCACCTTAGCCCAGGTTCAAGCCTATATCGGTGGGAACTCCGTGCATCCGTGAGAAAAACGCCTTTGCAGGAGGCAAAGATGAACGTCCGTAGAGCCACACGCATCGCTGCGCTCGCCCTCATCGTCCTGGTCTCCATCCTCTGGACCTTCACGGCGGCGTGGGGCGAGGAGGGGGTGAACAACACGCCCCCCGTCGCCGACTTCACCATCGACCCGGTCCAGGGGGTCGTCGGCACCATCTTCTTCTTCGACGCCCTCCCCTCCTCCGACGCGGAGGATGGGGACGCGTGGTTATCCGTCCGCTTCGATTTCGACGGTGACGGAATGTGGGACACGGGGTGGAACAATCCCACCAACGCCCCCCTTACCCACACGTACGACCGCGCCGGAACGTACCGGGTGACCCTGGAAGTCCAGGATAGCGGAGGACTCAGTGACACGGCAACGAAAACCCTGCACGTGGGCGACCCGGGGACGAACACGCCGCCCCGGGCCCACTGCACGGTCAGCCCCACGTCCGGCCCTCTGGGCACCGTCTTCACCTTCAGCGCGGCCCAAAGCTCCGACGCGCAGGATGCCCCCACGGCCCTCCGGGTCAAGTGGGCTCCCCGGGGCGGATTCGACTTTCGCGGTCAAACCTGGCAGCCGGCAACCCAACCCTTCACCAGAACGTACACCACCCTCGGCCTTCACACCGTCGACCTCCTGGTCATGGACACGGGATACCTCATGGACACCACCCAATGCAGCGTGGAAGTTACCCCTCCTGGGGGTAACACCCCGCCCACGGCCCGCCTCGTTGTCACCCCCACCCGTGGGACCATTGCCACACTCTTCACCTTTGACGTCCGAGGGAGCACGGACCGGGAAGATGACATCGCCGCCCTGTCCGTCCGCTTCGACTGGACCGACGACGGCACCTTCGACACCGGGTGGTTGAACGCTTCCCAGCTGTGGACGTACAGGTACAGCCACACGTGGGGTCATATCACCGTTCGCGCCCAAATCCAGGACAGGGGGGGACTGACCGACGAGGCCACCCAGACCCTGTTCGTGGTGACGCCTCGCCGTACCCACATCCCCTGGCTCCTCCGGCGCGCGCGACGGCCATAAACGTCACCCGTCATGCGTCAGGCGCAGCGGGAAGGTTGGCGTGACCGGATGGGGTTGGCGGCAAAAACGTGATGCGTGATTCGTGATGCGTAATGCGTGATTCGTAATGCGTAATTTGGGCAGGAGGGGTGGCGCCGTAGGGCCAATCTTGTATCCACGCCATCCGGTTACTCGTTACTCCGTTACTCGTTACTAACGTTGGCTCTGCAGGAAGGCGGATACGTGGGCTTCGAAGGCTTCCTGTAACGTCCGGGTCACCGGCCCGACTCGGCCGTCGCCGATGGGGATTCCGTCCACCCGAGTGATGGGCATGATGTGACGGCTCGTGCTGGTAATGAACGCCTCTTCCCAATGGGGCAGGGAAGAGGGGGGGAGGGGTCGGAAGATCAGCCGGTACCCCCGCTCGCGGGCCAGGCGAATGACGATATCCCGGGTTACTCCCGCAATGACCAGATGATCCGGCGGGGTCACCAGACCGCCGCCGATCACCGCGAAGATGTTGCTGCTGGCCCCCTCCCGGATCCCATCCGCGGCCACGAGCAACCCCTCATGACAGCCCGCGCGCAGCGCAGCTTGCCGCGCCAGGTAATTGACCAGGGTGTTCAACGTCTTGGCCGTGGGAAGGGCGCGTTCCCCGGCAAACGTCACAGCACACGCGCCCTCCTCGTACAGGTGCCGTGGGTGGCGAATGGGGGGCAAAAGCATCATATAGACGCTGGGTTCGGTATAGGGGTCGCCGTTGACCGCGAGGATGCGAAGGGTCCCATCCTCCCCCGGGCGGATGGAGACGATCGCCTTGGCCCATTGGAGTAGACGATGGTGGGACGCGGGAAGGCGGAGCTGGATGGCTTCGGCCGAACGCTCCAGGCGGCGGATGTGTTCTTCCAGGCAGAAGGCCCGCCCCTGCAGAACCTGTACCGTCTCGTACACCCCCAGCGCGTGGAGCACAGCCGGGTTTTGCACGTGGAGCCGAGCATCCGCCGGGTCTATCACCCGACCATTGCATGTTACAGCCCAGGGGCTACTCCCCATGCTCCCCCACCTCTGTCCGGAAGAGGGTGGCAAAGGCTTCCATCAGCTGCCGGGTAATAGGCCCAACGGTCATCTCCTGCTGATCAATGAGGCGGATGGGCAGAACGTGACGCCGGGTGCTGGTGAGAAAGGCCTCCTCCCAGCGAGGGATCTCATCCTCGGGGAGAGGACGCCGCTCGGTAGGAATCCCCAGATCACGGGCAAGCTCCAGCACGATGCTCATGGTCACCCCTTCCAGCGCTGCCCCGTAGGGCGGAGCAACCAAGGTGCCGTCGACAACGGCCAGCACATTGCAATTGGAGCCCTCGGTTACATGACCGTGCCGGTTGACGAGCAGAGCATCGTGCATGCCCAGGGATTCCGCCTTTTTCCGGGCCAAGCCGGGAACCAACGTGTTCAAGGATTTGATAAGGGGAAAGGCCCGTTCCCCGTGAAATACGGTCACGGGCACGCCGTACTCATACCACTCCCGGGGATAATGAGGGGGCTCCATAAGATACAGGTAATAGGTGGCCGGTCCCTCATCCAGGTCCACAAGCACAATGCGGAGCAACGTTTCCTCCATTCGGCCGTTTGCCTCGAGCAACGTCGGCCACCATTCTGTCACGTAGTCCGTGGGCGGAATCACCGTGAGCCCGCTCCGCCGGGCGGATTCGTCCAGGCGAGCCAGGTGCTGCATCAGGCGGAAAGGGGTCCCGTTGACGATCTCCACCGTCTCATACACCCCCAAAACCCCGTACAGGGCCGAAGCCGTCACCGGAATCGTTGCTTCGTCCGTGGGAATGAGCGTACCGTTTCGCATGGAAATAGCTAGAGGTTTGACTTTCATAGCTCACCCGATTTGTAAAGGTGTTCGGCCACTTGCAAAAGGGCCTTCATGAACTTGGACCGGGAGGCCGTGGCAGCGATGGGGCGCCCCACGTTGAGCGCACGGGTGGTCGTAGCCGGGTCATAGGGCAACTTACCCATCATCGTGTGCCCCAAGTAACTTTCGATCTGGCGTGTGTTGATGCCCCCCGGCATCTCCTCCTTGTTCAACAAGAGCCAAAAGTCGTACTCCTCCCGGTCCACACTCTGCTGCACCTGCAGGGTCCTGCGGAGGGACGTGATCTCGGGCGTGACGACGCAAATGTTGGCCCCGATATCCTTGGTGATGAGGGGTGGCTCATCCCACAAGAGGATCTGGCCCACATCCGCGACAACGTAGTCGGCCATGGTCAACGCCACTTCCAACACGTTCCCCAACGCTTCCATCGTCATCTTGGGGGCCAACCCCGGATCGCTCAAACCGGGGAGGACCCGGATTCCGGGCTCATACTCCACAAGGACCTGCTGCAGGGCTTCCTCATCCACCGCATCGATGGAGGGGATGAGGACATCCAGGCTCCGGGGTTCGATGAGGCCCAGGAAGACCCCCGCATCCCCTATGGGACGCTGCCAATCGATGAGGATGACGGTCTTCTCCTTGGCTACCTGGCGCAACGCGAAGGGGAGGTTGACGGCAATCGTCGTCGCCCCCACGCCCCCTTTACTGGTGAAGATGTTGATGAGCTTCCCCATGGGAGGTGCTGTGGAGCGGAGGTGGGCCTCGATGCGGGCCAGCAGCTCGGGCAAATTGACGGGTTTGGTCACGTAGTCGGTGCCCCCGACGCGCAACCCCTTGATCTTGGCGTCCACCTGCGTGAGTGCGGAGAGGAAGATGACCGGGATGCTGTGACCTTCGGGCAGACGGCGGATGCGCTTGGTGGCCTCGAAGCCGTCCATATCCGGCATCATCACATCCATGAGGACGAGATCCGGCTTTGTCGTCACAACTTTAGCAATGGCCTCCTCCCCGGTCGAGGCCATCTCCACCTCATACCCCTGACGCTTCAAGGCCAGCTGCATCAGCCGCCGGACCTGTGGGTCGTCGTCGACAACGAGAATGCGTTTACCCACACATCCCTCCTTGTTATCTGAAGACTACTCGTGTGCTCGGTTTAAGGGACTCATCGGCGGACGTCCACCGTGTACCGGGCGGCCTCCCACGTCAGGGGGGCCATCCCGCTGACGGCAATGACCGTCTCCCCCCATCCTACGTCCGAAACGCGAAACGTCAAAGGCTCGCCATGAGTAGAGACGAATCGATGGACGCGAACGTTATGCCCTTTGTGCTGAATGACCTGCACAAGATAGGATTGGGGCACGTAGGTGTCGGTGCGGATGAAGCCCTCCTGGACCCAACGCGTTAGTGGCGCTTCGAAATCATCCTGCAGGCCGGTCCCCTCGACGGTCACGTCGTCCAGGAAAAAGCCCGGCCGGGTAAAGGCATCGTCGGTGACGTATTCGAAACCGATGAGGATGGAACGCCCCACAAAGGCACTCAGGTCTATGGTCTCATGGATCCAGCGCGGGGTATCCCCCCCGCCGCTCTTCCCCGTGTACCCTACCCCCAGATTGTTGCCGTAAGGATTGGCCGTTGTCATGGCCTCCGTGGAGAGAAGCTGCCAGTGCTCTCCCCCGTCGGTGGAGACGATGACGTAGGCGTAGTCGTAGTTCTTCTCGATGTCGTACCACGTCCAGTAGGAAAGGAAGGCGCGGTCCACATGGGTCAGGTCGACCTGGGTGTACAGCCGGCTATCGCTTTCGTCCTCCCGGTTACCCCACATGAGGTAATACCCACTGTGCGGGGTGACGGGGGCTACTTTGGCCAACGCGTCCCCCTGGAAGCGAACGGTGACCCCGTCCTCGCCTGTGAGAAGGATGTAATCCGTGCCGAATTGGGCCACCGAGTCCATAAGGACGGTGGGATATTCGGAGACCTCGTGGGTGGGCGCGGCTTTGTCTTCCACCTGATCCCGGTAACCGTATATGCCGTCCTCCGCTTTGGGATCGTTGACCCAGTTGGCAACGACCCAGTCCCCAAACACGTCCTGGGCCGTCAAGGCATGGCCGGCATGGGCGAGGTCCATCTCGTGGAGGACGAGGTCGATGCTCTCCATGCCGTTTTCCTCATGACGGGAGACACGACGGATGAAATCCTCGCCGAACCGCTCGTACAGGTAATAGGAGAAGAGGCCGGCCGCGCCGTAATGGGGCCCGGCATCGTCCTCGCTCCAGGCGGTCAACTGGAGGTCGGGGCTCTCCAGGAAGGATTGCACGTGAAAGTCCAGGGGATAGCCGTTGATGGCCTCGGCCAACACGGAGAAGCCTTCGTTGAGCCAGGTTTCCTCGTTCCGGTCCTGGTGCCATTGGATCATGTGCTGGAACTCGTGGGCGATAACCTGCAAGTAGAAGGGATCCCCGGGTTGCGTGGCGTCGAGGTTGATGGCAAACATGTCCATCTCGTTGGAATAGGGGCTCACCGCTCGCGGGTAGGAATCCTCGCTGGAGAAGTAACCGGCAATGGTGTTGCCCAGTCCACGAGCGTGGAAGAAGGTAATATGGGGATCGTTGTCCACCCCGGGTTCCCATTCCTCCCCAAAAACGCGCCTGTCCGTGGGGTAAATCTGGCGCTCGAAGGTCTCCGCGGCGTCACGCAGATCGTCCTCGTCGACCTCCGCCCCCTTCTCCACCCAAAAGTAGGCGTGGGGCGTGATGTGACGCAGGACCGCGGTCACCTGGAAGCGTCTTTCATCATCGCTGTTCGTGGCCCAAAAGGTCCGTTCGTCCCCCACATGATACACCGGAGGGGTGGGATTGACCGTGGGGGGGATCTCCCCCAGCTCAGGGTGAAAACGCATGCCGAGGACGCGAAGATCCCGGGTGGGTACAGGTACACGCTCGGCTTCGGCCACGGTGATGCGTCCCGCGTGGGGAGGAAGGTGCCCGCCCACGGGGGTCGGTGTGGGCGTCCTCGTGGGCACGGGCAGGGGGGGCGAGGGAGGTAGGGGGGTCTCCCGGACGATGGGAGGTGTTCCCTCGATGGCGGGCAGAGCGACCGTAGGGGTCGGGGTGACGATGTAGATCTCCGGAACCACAACGGGGTGGGCGTACCTGTCCAACAGGTACCCCACGGCCACCACCGTACCCAGGAAGAGGAGCAACAAGGCCGCCAACATGAATGCCAGGAAGATGGCGGTGATCTCAACCCAAGAATATGTCCCCTTGCTCACGTGGTGCTCCTAATGTTGTACGGTGATCGTCACCTGGCAGGGGGGCGGGTAATTGCCCGTGATGTCGACGACCACCAGCCGGATGGTGTATGTTCCGTTCGGTACCGCGGCAGCATTGAATGTGCCCAGGACCCCGTTGACTACCGGGGTCTTTCCCCCGTCGAAATAGTTCCACTGCTTGGGATTGGGGCCGATGCCGAATTCCAGCTTGTAGAATTGGAAGGCTTCGTGTTGGGCCGTCCCTTTGATGGGGGTTGCGCCCCGCAGCACGGCCCCTACTCCGGGGGAGGTGATGACGGCCCGCGGGTCGGGGCAGGCCGGAGGATGCACTTTGGGCGTCGGTGTAGGAAGGGGCGTAGGC
>WGAA01000103.1 GCA_015489285.1 Anaerolineae bacterium
CGCCCCCCCGGTGCGCCTCATCATCCCCGCCCTGGGAATCGATGTGCCCGTCGTGCCGGTGACGTCCCGCCTCCTGGAGCAGCAGGGGACGCTGATCCGGGTGTGGGGGACGGCGGATTACGCCGCGGGGTACCACGAAAACGGCGTGCTGCCGGGGGAACCGGGCAACCTGGTCATCAGCGGGCACAACAACATCAAGGGACAAGTATTTCGCCCCCTTTCCCTTCTGGGTAACAAGGGCGTGCCCTTTCCGCGGGGAGCACGGATCTACCTGGTCGACGCCCGGGGCCGGGTGTACATTTACGCGATGGAGCGAATGCTCAAGGTCGACGTGCGGGACGCGGCCTCTCGGGACGCGGGGCGGCGCTGGCTCTGGTCCACGCGGGATCCGGTGCTCACCCTGGTTACCTGCTGGCCGCCGAACAACAACACCCACCGCATTCTCGTTCGGGCGCGCTACGTGGGCATGGGCGACCCGAACACCCTGCCCGAAGTGCGTCCGGTGAGGTGAGGAGTAACGAGTAACGGAGTAACGAGTAATTGGTTAGCGTGGAAAGACAACGATTAACGATTGACAATTAACGATTAAAGGGATGGCGTGGGGACAGGGTTGGCCCTACCGCGCCAGTCCTCTCGTCCAACTTACGCATCACGCATTACGAATCACGTCATCACGTATCACGTAGCCAAAGCCGAGAAAGGCCCAATAGAACCAACTCACTTGGCACGCCAACTTCTGACGCATGACGGATGACGACCGACGAGTGCCGCACGAAGACCGGTTGACGCTGTCGGAGGGGCGTGGTATAACACGGGTGTAAAAGGTCCCATACCGCCTGCGAGGATGGACTGTGAATAACGCGCTCACCCGACGGATTCACCGGTTGGCCATTGTTGCCGTCCTGCTCTTTCTCGTTGCCGTGGGGGGATACATCGTTTTGGAGGGGTATCCCCTCATCGACGCGATTTACATGACCGTCATCACCTTCTCCACGGTCGGGTACGGGGAAATCCACCCCCTTTCCCCGGGCGGTCGGCTTTTCACCACCCTCATCATCCTCATCGGCGTGGGCACGGGCGCGTACCTTTTCGGCACCATTGCCGAGTACATCGTTGCCGGCGAGTTGGAAGGCACCCTGAAACAGAGGCGAATCATGCGCAAGATTGCCACATACGAGGACCATTACATCCTGTGCGGGTACGGGCGCATCGGCAAACAGGTTGGGGAGGAGATGCACACCCTGGGTCTTCCCTTTGTCGTCATCGACATCGACCCGCACATCGCGGATTATTGCCAGCGGCGGGAAGTGCCCTACATCATCGGGGATGCCACGGATGACGAGGTCTTGCGGCAGGCCGGGATCGAACGGGCGCGCGGCCTGGTCGCCGCGCTGGACACCGATGCCGACAACCTCTTCGTCGTCATCAGCGCGCGTTCCCTCAACCCCGACCTGATGATCGTCGCCCGGGCCATCAACGAAAACGTGGAGCGCAAGTTCCTCCAGGCCGGCGCGGACCGGGTCGTTTCCCCCTACACCATGGCCGGGCACCGCATCGTCAGCCTCCTCGTGCGCCCCAACGTCATTCACTTCCTGGACACGGCCCTGCGTTCCCAGAACCTGGAGCTGTGGCTCGAGGAGGTGGAGATCATGCCCCATTCCCCCCTGGTGGGGAAGACCCTGGAAGAAGCGGCCATTCGTGCCCGTACCGGGGCCAACATCCTCGCCATCATTCGCCCCTCCGAACACCGCCTCATCGACTGGTCCCCCAGCTTGCGCTTGCAGGCCGGGGATATTTTAATTGTGTTAGGAAAACGGGAGCAGCTGGAAGCCCTGGCCCAACTGGCCGGTGACCCCCGTCTGACCCGACCGGGCCGGTGGCGCGAAGTCGTGCAACAGATCGCTCGGCGGGATGAAGGGAGGGATAAAGGGGGTTGATATGCGACAGGGATTGACTTTCGATGACGTCTTGCTGGTACCCAAACGGTCCCCGGTGCGTTCTCGCAGGGACGTGAGCACCGCGACCCGTCTCTCACGCCGTATTTCCCTCAACATCCCCATCGTCAGCGCCAACATGGACACGGTCACGGAAAGTGCGATGGCCATTGCAATGGCCCGTGCCGGGGGGATCGGCATCATCCACCGCTTCATGCCCATTGAACGTCAGGCCGCAGAGGTGGCTCGGGTCAAACGTTCGGAGGGCTACGTGGTCGAACACCCCTACACCGTCTCCCCCGATACCCTCGTGCGGGACGTGCGGCGCCTCATGCAGGAGTACGACACGGGGGGCATCCTCGTCGTCGACGAGGAAAATCACCTCCTGGGCATCATCACCACGCGGGATTTGCTCTTCCTCGAGGACGATCAACTGCGTGCCCGGGACGTAATGACCCCGCGGGAGCGTCTGGTCACGGCCGCGCCGGGAACGACCCTGGAGGAAGCCAAACGCATCCTCTGGCAACACCGGATCGAGAAGTTGCCCCTGGTTACTCCGGACAACACAGTCGTTGGGCTCATCACGGCCAAAGACATCGTCAACCGGGAGAAGTTTCCCCTGGCAACGAAGGATGCCAAGGGACGCCTGCGCGTGGGCGCGGCCATCGGCGTCCGGCCGGGGTTTCTGCGTCGGGCCGAGGCGCTCCTCGAGGCCGGGGCCGACGTCCTCGTCGTGGACATCGCACACGGGCACTCGGACAACTGCATCGACGCGGTGAAGGCCCTGCGGCGTCACTTCGGCGAGGATGTGGAGATCATCGCGGGGAACGTGGCCACGGCCGCGGGCACGGCCGATCTCATCGACGCGGGCGTAGACGCGGTCAAAGTGGGCATCGGCCCCGGGTCCATCTGCGTGACGCGCGTGGTCACCGGCTTCGGCGTCCCCCAGATCACGGCCATCCAGGAATGTGCGCGCGTCGCCCGGGATGCGGGGATCCCCATCATCGCGGACGGGGGGATCCGCAATTCGGGCGACCTGGTCAAGGCCCTGGCCGCGGGGGCGTCCAGCGTGATGGTGGGCAGCCTCCTTGCGGGAACCACGGAAAGCCCCGGTCGGGTCGTCATCCGCAACGGTCGGCGGTACAAGATCGTGCGGGGGATGGCCAGCCTCACGGCGAACATCGACCGCCAGCGCGTGACCGACGAGGTGCGTGAGACCGGCCAGGAGATCGACTGGGAGAAGGTCGTGCCCGAGGGGGTCGAAGCCGTCGTCCCCTACCGGGGCAACGTCTCCGAAGTGCTGGAGCAACTGGTCGGGGGACTGCGGTCCGGCTTGAGCTACGGCGGGGCCTTTACCATCGAGGAGCTGTGGGACAACGCGGAGTTCATCCAGATCACCCCCGCGGGCCTTTTCGAAAGCCGTCCCCACGATGTGGAACCCCTCGGGTAAAAGGCCCGCCCGAGGGTCCTTCATGAATAACGAGTCATGAGTAACGAGTAACCGACCGGCGCGAAAAGACAACGATTAACGATTGACAATTAACGATTAAAAGGTCGGCGTGAAAACAAGGTTGGCGTTGCAGGGCCAACGTTAGTAACGAGTAACGGAGTAACGAGTAACCGGATGGCGTGGATACAAGATTGGCCCTACGGCGCCAACCCACTCGCCCAAATCACGTATTACGCATCACGCATCACGGATTACGCCTCAAGCCAAGCCGCGCCTCCAGCGCCGACTTCCCCCCCGGCGCCTGACGCATGACGAATGACGAATGACGCATGACGCCTGACGTCGCCGTCATTTCCAGATGCCCGGAATGGGCGCACCGCAACGGGGGCACGTTCCCCTGCCCGTGAGCTTGTCCTGGAGCACGTAGAACCCCCGCCGTTCCACGAGGAGCTCCCCGCAGTGGGGGCAATACGTGTTCTCCCAGGGGCCGACCATGCCGGGCAAGTTCCCCACGTACACGAAATTCAGCCCTTCCTCCTTGCCGATCTCCGCAGCCCGGATGAGCGTGCGGGCCTGCGTCCGGCCGCGGTCCGTCATCTTGTAATCGGGGTGGAACGCGGTCACATGCCAGGGGATGTCGGGCGAGACCGAGGCGATGAACCGGGCCGCCTCCCGCAATTCCGCTTCGCTATCGTTCCAGTTGGGGATGACCAGGGTGACCACTTCCACCCAGAAGCCCATCTCGTGGGTCATACGAATGGTCTCCAGCACCCGGTCCAGCACGCCCCCCAGCTCCCGGTAGTGTTTCGGGTTCATCGTCTTCAAGTCGATCTTGTACGCGTCCAACCACGGTCGCAGGTACTCCAGCACCTCCCGGGTGGCGTTGCCGTTGGAGACGTAAAGGGTCTTGAACCCCTCGGGTTTGGCCTTCTTGAAGATGGCCACGGCCCACTCGCTCGTGATCAGGGGCTCATTGTAGGAGCTGGCCACGCATTGGGCCTCATATCGTTTGCCCAGTGCAACCATCTGCTCCGGGGTGATACGGATGGGGGAGACCCCGGCGGCCGGGTCGCGCAGGGCCTGGGATGTGAGCCAGTTCTGGCAGAAGGGACAATGGTAGTCGCATCCCAACATGCCGAAGGTGAGCGTTTGCGACCCGGGGAGGACGTGGTAGAAGGGCTTCTTCTCCGTGGGATCGACCTGGAGGGCGGCCACATACCCCCACGGGACGTACAACGTCCCCCCTTTATTGTAACGGACCTGACAGATCCCGCGGCGGCCGTCCTTGATGCGGCACCGATGACCGCACGCGTAGCATTCGACTGTTGTCTCGTCGATTTTCCTGTACAGCTCTCCCGGCGCGGAAAGTTCGTCCAGGAGTTCCTGCAACGTCCGAGCCCGTTGATCCTTCCTCACCGCGACAGAATCCAACACCTCACCCATAACCCACCTCCTCGTCACGTCGTCCGCACCTCATCCTCTTCCCCTTTCATCATACACGAAAACAGGCGTTATGAACGTTCGCGTTTTATAAGAATTGGAGCTCAGGGGACGGCCAGCGTTTCCAGGGTGCGCCGGAAGGTATCCCACAGGGGCGTCCGCTCCCCTTCCCATATGAGCATGGTGGGTCGCCAGATGACGTCGGGAACGCCTGCCTTACCTTCGGAGGCAAACCAGTAGAGGCGATTGACCCGGGGATCCCGGGCGAACGCGTGCGCCAGTTCCTCCATGACCTGTTGGGAGAAGGCGAAATCCCGTTGGGTTTCCAGGACCCCGACTTCGGTGACCCACAACTCCCCCCGGGCCCACGGGTAGCGGTCCTGGAACACCTTCCAGCCGTTGATTTGCATGATCAGCGCGCGGGCGTGGGCATGGGCATCGGGCTGGCTCCACGTGTAAGCGTGGATGTGCATGCCGGCCACCCGGGGGTAATCCCCGTAGCGGGCGAGGTATGCCCGGCCCAGAGCGGCAGGCCAGGACCACGTCTTTTTCACCCCGCCCACGAGGATGCGGAGATCCGGCCGGGCCGTGATGAGCGCGTGGAGGTAATAGGCGGCCTTCTCCGGGGGACAGTTGGCCTGGCGCCGGGATTCCGGTTCGTTGAGGAAGAGGAGGTAATCCCCCCGGACCGGCCAGGCGATGGCGGCCTCCAGGTCCCTGTTCCGACAGCCCCACATTGTGGGGGTATAAGCCCGGCCGAAGCGTCGGGCGTAGGTGGGATCCGCGTTCCAGGCGTGGAGGTAGGGGCGCCCCAGGGCCAACC
>WGAA01000104.1 GCA_015489285.1 Anaerolineae bacterium
CCCACCGGGCTGGGTCTACCTGGGACTCCTCACCGCGGCCTCCGTCCTCGTCCACTACTCCGCGGTCTTCGTGCTCATCGCCATCTACCTTTACGGACTGGTGTACCGGATGTGGGACGGGTATCGGCGAGAGGGGGGAACGCCCTCCCCGGCCGCCATCGTCCGCTCCCCCCTTCTTCGGGCCGGGGTCCTCTCCCTCTTCCTCTTCCTGCCCCAGGCGCCCCGCGCCTACCAGCAAATTGCCCCCTACGGCAACCCCAACCTGGTCGTGCCCACCTTTGCCGCATACGTGGGGCAACTCTGGCGTGCGTACACCGTGGGCATCCCCGCGGAGGGTCCCTGGGTGTCCTACGCGCTGGTGGGGCTGGGCGGAATTTTGCTCCTGGGCCTGGTGTACGAAATAGGCATGGAACGACACCGGGCCGCGACGGCCTACCTCCTCACCGCGGTCCTCCTCCCCCTGCTCCTCTACTACGCGGTCCTCGTGCGGCGGGCCACCTTCGCACCCCGCTACATCTCCTTCGTCCTCCCCTTCCTTGCCGGACTTTGGGGAATCGCCCTTGCCGGCTGGTGGCGCATCCGTCGGGAGATAGGTGGGGGGATGGTGTTGGCCTTCGTGGCCGTGCTGGCCCTGGGAATCCACGCGGACCAGTTCAACCCCGCGTACTTCCGGGAGGACACCTCGGGGTTGGCCCGCTGGCTCGTGGCGCACACCACCGCCGACGACCTGATCCTCATCGACGTGCCGTACCCGCTGGGCTTCTACTACCCCCGGTTCAGCAAGGACCCGGACGTGCCGCCGCCCGCGCGGCCCTCGCACATCGCGCCTGCCTACTACCTCTTCGTGGACATCCACCACGTGGACGAACGCCTGAACCGGCTGGCCGCGGGCAAAAAGCGCATCTTCTGGGTCCAGTGGTACAAATCCGACACGGACCCCCGGGGCGTCGTGACCTTCCTCCTGCGCAAGTACGGCGTGCACGCGGGACGCACCGCGTTCCGCGGCTACACCGTGGACTGGTATCGGGTGGACCCCAACGCGCACTACCGGGTGGCCGAAGGACTGCGCCCCCTCCGGGTCCATTTCGGGGACGAGGTGGCCACCGTGGCCCTGGCCGCGGCCCAGGCGCCCCCTCTGCCCCCGGCCATCCTGCGCGCCTCCGACGAAGAGCCGGGGCCCCGTCCTGTGTGGGGGGTGGTGGACTGGCAGCGGATCGGGGGGGCACACAAGGCGTACAAGGTGAGCGCCCGGCTGCAGGATCCCCTGGGACACCTCGTCGCGCAGGACGACCGTCGGCTGCTCGACGACCGTCACCTGGCCTTCCCCTACTGGGAAAGGGGGGAACGCGCGCGCAACGTCTACCTGCTCCCCCTCCCCGTGGGCACACCGCCCGGCACCTACACCCTCACCCTGCGGGTATACGACCCGGACACCCTGGAGCCCCTCCCCGCGCGGGACGCGGAGGGACACCCCCTGGGGCCGGACGCGGCCGTGGCCCGCGTGCGCCTGCGCAAGGCCGCCCTCTTCCCTCCTCTGACCCCAACCGCGCTGACCGACGCGCCCATCGCCCTCGTCACCTACCGGCTCGCCGCGAAGGAGGTCGCGGCCGGGACCCCGCTCCCCCTCTCCCTCCTCTGGGTGAAGGAGTGGGCCGGGGATGGGGAGCCCCTGCGGGTACAGCTCCTGTTGCTGGACGAGAGGGGAAAGGCCTACAGTGTGGACGAACGCCCGCCGGTCCCCTGGTACCCCACGGACCGCTGGGATGTGGGGGAAGTCGTGCGGAGCGAGATCCCCTGGCGTCTGTCGCCGGACACACCCAACGGCCGCTACACCGTCCACCTGCGCCTGGTGGACCGCTTCGGCCGGGTACTGGACGAGACGGACCTGGGTCGGGTGACCGTCAAGGGGCGGCCTCACCGCTTCCGGGTCCCTCCCCTGGCCCATCCCCTGACCCCTCCGCCCCGCTTCGACGACATCGCCCTCCTCTTGGGGTACGATATGGAGGGGAAGATCGCCCCGCGCGGCCGCGTGAGCCTCCTCCTCACCTGGAAGGTCCTGACCTCCCCCAGGGCCCAGTACAAGACCTCCGTCCAGATCCTGGACGCGAGGAATCACGTCCTGGCCCAGGAGGATCACGTTCCCCTGCGCGGGGAAGCCCCCACCCCCACCTGGCTGGCGGGCGAGATCCTGCAGGACCGGTTCGACCTGACCCTGCCCGACGCGTTGCCCCCCGGTCCCAAGCGCGTCATCGTCGTCATGTACGATGCCCAGACCTTGCGCCGGGTTCCCGTGCACACAGAGGGGGCCTCCCCCGCGGACTACGCCATCCTCACGACGGTGGAGGCGCCATGAACGCGCGGGGA
>WGAA01000105.1 GCA_015489285.1 Anaerolineae bacterium
CTACGTGAACGCCCATGACGTGGTCTACGGCGTGAAGCGCACGCTCGACCCGCGCACGGCTTCTGACTACGCCTACGTGCTCTACGTGATCAAGGGCGGTGAGGCATTCAACACTGCGGACCCGAACGCGGACAACTTCCAGGAACTGATGGATGCGGTCGGCGTCGAGGCCGTGGATGACTACACCGTCAAGTTCACGCTCGAGTATCCGGCGGCGTTCTTCCCCCAGATTGCGTCCATGTGGGTGACCCGACCTCAGCCCCAGTGGGTGATTGAGGACAAGGGTGACCGCTGGATTGAGCCGGGCTTCATCGTCACCAACGGCCCGTACGTGATGACCGAGTGGGTGCACGAAGACCACATGGTCTTCGAGAAGAACCCCTTCTGGCCCGATTGGGACAAGGTCGAGGGTAATGTGGAGCGCATTTACGCGGTCATGGTCGTGGAGGCATCCACCTCCTTCGCCATGTACGAGAATAATGAGCTCGACACCGCGGGCGTGCCGCTGGATCAGATGGACCGCGTCAAGAGCGATCCGGAGCTGAGCAAGCAGTTGACCATCCAGCCCATTCCTTGTACGTACTACTACGGCTTCACCACCACCAAGGCCCCGGTGGATAACCCCGCCGTGCGCCGTGCCCTGTCTGCGGCCATCGACCGCAAGACGCTGGTGGAAGAGGTGACCAAGGGTGGCCAGATTCCGGCCAATACCTTTGCTCCGAAGGTCATCTTCGGCAGCCCGGCCGGCGACCCCGACATCGCTCCGTGGGCGCTGCCCGAGGACATGGGTGGTTGGGGATATGAGAAGGCGGTAGAAGAGGCGAACAAGTGGTTGGCGGATGCGGGGTATCCTGAGGGAGACGGGTTGGACATCCTGTTGATGCACAACGTGAGCGAGGGGCATGCGAAGATTGCCCAGGCCATTCAGGCCATGTGGCAGTCCGCCTTCCCCAAGGCCAAGTTCAGCATCGAGACCCAGGAGTGGAAGGTCTACCTGAAGACCATCGGCAAGGATACGCCGCTGGAGGACATGCCTCACGTCTGGCGCCTCGGCTGGTGTGCGGACTACCCGGATGAGAACAACTGGGTGCACGAGGTGTTCAACCCCGAGCAGGGTGCGAACCGGCCTCGCATGTCCTTCGACGACCCGTATGTAGGCGACAAGATCAAGGAATTCAGCGAGACCACCATCGAGGCCGCCCGAACTTCCGATCCGGAGAAGCGAAAGGAGCTGTACAAGAAGGCGGAGAAGCTGTTGGTGGACGACATTGCGGCCATCGCGCCCATCTACTACTACACCCAGGTGGTGGTGACCAAGCCGTGGCTCAAGCGCCACTGGCATGACACCCCGCACTACGAGACCTGGGTCATCGATTGGGAGGCGAAGAAAGCCGCGACCGGGAAGTAAGGTGGATTCTCTGTGGGGGCGCCGTGTGTCGGCGCCCCCACCATCGCTATTGCGGAGGCGACGAGGCGTATGACTCGTTACATCATTCGTCGGGTTCTGTGGTTCATCCCGGTGTTGCTGGCCATTATGGCCGTGACCTTCTTCCTCGCATACATTACCCCCGGTGGGCCGTTCGACTTTGCCGGTGAAAAGCAGCTTCCTCCGGCCGTGCGGCAGAATTTGATGCAGAAGTACGGCCTGGATCGCCCGGCCTACGAGCAGTTTGCCCGCTGGTTGTGGAATGCCATCCGGGGTGACCTGGGCCCCTCCTACTTTTACAAAGGACGTTCGGTAAACGAAGTTCTCTCCCAAACGTTCCCCATTTCGGCTCAATTGGGGGCGTTGGCTCTCCTTTTGGGATTACTCATCGGTGTGCCGATGGGCATCATTGCTGCCCTTAAGCAGAACACGATTTGGGATTATTCCAGCACGTTTATTGCCATTTTGGGCGTTTCCATTCCCAACCTGGTGTTGGGCCCCCTGCTCATCTGGATTTTTGCCCTGAAATTAGGGTGGTTCCCTACGGCGCGCTGGGCGGTAAACTATAAGGAGCTGGTTCTCGGTTTCTTCCCACCGCCGGATAAGTTGTGGCCCTTTATCAAACACGCCACCCTGCCGGCCATAACGTTAGGCACGGGGCTCTCCGCGAGCATTGCTCGGCTGACGCGGGCCAGTTTGCTTCAGGTCATCCGGGAGGACTACATCCGTACCGCCCGGGCCAAAGGGCTTCCCGAGCGGACCATCATTATTGTGCACGCCCTGAAGAACAGCATGATCCCCGTGGTGACGGTATTGGGCCCCATGTTCGCGGGCGTCGTGACCGGCTCCCTCATTGTGGAGCAGATTTTCGCCATTCCCGGCATGGGCAAGTTCTTTGTCACCAGCGTCACGAACCGGGATTATCCGGTCATTCTGGGCACGACGTTGCTGTACTCGGTTCTGCTGGTCGTCGCCAATCTGTTCGTTGACATCGTGTACGCGTGGTTGGATCCGCGCATTCGCTACGATTGAGATGTTGAATTCCCCAGAGAAGGAGAAAGTCTGTGGCAGCAGATAAGCAAGCGCAGGAGATCGCATCCCTGGAGGAAATACGACCGCATCGAGGACCGTGGGCCGACGCGTGGCGTCGACTTCTGCGGAACAAAGCCGCGGTCATCGGGGGGACGTTCATCCTCTTGTTGATTCTCTCGGCCATCTTTGTGGACAATTGGGTCATCGCCAAGCCCTTAGGTAAGGAAGTCGAGCCCTTACTGGCCCCTTATCACTTCGCCAAAGTGAATTTCAAGATGCGAGATAAGCCGCCTCTGACCCCCGGGTATCTCCTGGGCTCGGATTATTTGGGGCGGGACGTCCTGTCTCGGACCCTCTACGGTACACGCGTTTCCCTGGCGGTCGCTTTTGTTGCCGCCCTTGTCAGTCTGGTCATCGGCATTTCCTACGGGTTGGTTTCCGGGTATTCCAGCTCCCGGGTGGACAACCTGATGATGCGTTTTGTGGATTTCCTCTACGGATTCCCGGTGCTGATTTTCATCATCCTCATGCAGGTGTATTTCAAGGCGGTGAGCCGTCGAGGGGGGTCGGGATTGGCCTCCGTGTTCGTCAGCATCGACAAGGCGCTAGGGGGGATGTTCTTCATTTTCGTTGCGTTGGGCTTGTTGAACTGGATCGGGATGGCCCGTATTGCTCGCGGTCAGACATTGGCTCAAAAGGAGAAGGAGTTCGTCGAGGCAGCGCGAGCGGTGGGGGCGGGGCATCTGCGCATCATCTTCCGCCACATCCTGCCGAACATTTTGGGGCCGTGTGTCGTGGCGGAGACTCTCGCCATTCCGGGCTACATCTTTACCGAGGCCTTCCTCTCCTTTATCGGCCTAGGCGTCAACCCCCCGACACCTTCGTGGGGCTTGATGATTTCGGAAACGTATCAGGCACTCCGCACTTCGTGGTGGCAGTCCATGGTGCCCGGCGCGGCTCTGACGTTGACGACCTTGGCGTTCAACTTCCTGGGCGACGGCCTGCGGGATGCCCTCGACCCACGGTTGCGTGGGACATGAGCGTTCCCAAAAGTGGGCGTGAAAAAAGGGCAGGTTCCGAAGAACCTGCCCTTTTTTGTGTGGCGAAAATGGATACCCGATTACGTGGCCGGTGCCGCCGCCTTCTGCTTGTACCGGTAGACGATGCGTCCTCGGTTGAGATCATAAGGGGATAATTCCACGCGTACTCGATCACCCAATAAGACCCGTATGTAATGCTTGCGCATCTTACCGGACAAGTAAGCGAGAATCTCGTGTCCGTTGTCCAACCGCACGCGAAATGTGGTGTTGGGCAGCGTCTCTATGACCGTCCCTTCCAAAATCAACTTATCATCCGCTTTGGCCATACATTCACCTCCTCTCCTCCAGTCCCCACCTGAGACCCCTGAAGCGTCCCTCCGTGCTTGGAACGCGCGAACCGTAATCTTTGGGATTATTCCCGCATTAGAGTATACGAATTTAGTGGCCCGGGGTCAAAGTCATCCCACTCGTTGGCTAATACGGACGCTTTCTTCGATCATGTTGCGCAGGCGGGCAATGACCATGTCCAGGGCCACCGTGTTGAAGCCGCCTTCGGGGATGATGATGTCCGCGTAACGTTTGCTCGGTTCGACGAACTCCAGGTGCATGACCCGTACGGTGTTCAGGTATTGCTGGATGACCGCTTCCATCGTCCGGCCGCGCTCTTTGATGTCCCTTTGCAACCGCCGGATGAAGCGAATGTCCGCGTCCGTGTCCACGAAGATCTTGATGTCCATCATGTCCCGCAGGGTGGGCTCGGCCAGGACGAGGATCCCTTCGATGAGGATGATGGGGCGGGGTTCCACGCGGCGGGTTTCCTTGCGCCGGGTGTGGGTAGCAAAGTCGTAAATGGGGATGTCCACCGCGTACCCCTGACGTAGGGCCTTGAGGTGCTGCACCAGGAGGGGCGTTTCCAGGGAGTCGGGATGATCGTAATTCTGGCGGGCGCGTTCCTCGAAGGGGAGGTGGGAGAGGTCGTAGTAATACGCGTCGTGGGGAATGTACGCGACTTTGTCCTCTCCCAGCGCGTTGTAAATGGCCTGCGCGATGGTGGTCTTGCCCGAGCCGGTACCACCGGCCACCCCCACGATGACGGGTTTCCTGTGTTCGCTCATCGTTCCACCCACTGCTTCACACTCGTACCTTTCAACGGTTTATGCCACCCTATATTGTATACGTCTCCCCACGCCCGGACAACAGTGCTCCGCTCGTCCCCGAAGACCTGGACCCACAAGCGCCGTAACGGGTCCCCCAGGAGGGCCCACAGGGTTCCCACCAGGAGGAGGGCCCACCCGCCCAAACGTCCTTCGTGCCCGGGGTAGTGGAGAGCCTGGAACCGGGCACCGTCGACCCGCCGGATGTGAAAGGTGATGTGGCGAACGGTGATCTGGCCGTCCTTGTCGACGAAGTCGTTGTAGATGAGGTTGCCGTTCTCGTCGAATATCTGGACGAGGAATACGGGATGGGTGTAGCCTCGAGTGGGGAGGGCGGTGTATCCCACAATGCGCATGTGAAGGCCCAGCGTGGGGAGCAGGACGATCCGCTCGGTGCCCGAACGGGGGAAGAGGAGGACGAGACGCCGTTCGCCGCTTCCCTCCGGGGTTTGGAGGGGGATGGGCGTGCCCACCTCGGTTGTGGCTTCGATGCCCACGCCGATGAGCGTGCTCACGTAACGGATGTCGATGCCCCCGGCGTGGATGCTCTTTCCCAGGGGGACGGTGTACGCACGCGGCCCTTCATCCCGGGTCTGCACGAGGATGTAAGCCCGGGATGTGGTCCCCTCGCGTTCGATGTGGTGGAGGATGAGCTGGGTGGCGTGGGCTTGTTCGATGTTCCAGGGGCTTTCGGGGACGAGGACGCGAGGCCGGGTGATCCACCCCTGGGTTATTCCCAGATACGTTAAAGCGAGAAACACGATGGTGCCCAGGAAGAAGAGGACGCTCCCCCACGTTCCCCCTTTCCCCCTGCGGGCGAAGTAGCGGGCTTCCTGGTAGGAGATGTGCATTTCGGCCACACGATAACGCCCTCGCAATCGGGGCCCCACGCGGCCTCGGACCTTTTCCAGCGGTTCCCTCACATGCCAGAGATGCTCGCTCTCCAGGGCAATGGGGTGGAGCGGCGGGACGTTCCCCTTGGCAAGGGGCCAGGTACCCAGGTAGAGGGCGTAAGCCACGTGAAGCCAGGCAAGAACGAGCGCGACGAGCAGGAGGCCACGGAAGGTCGGGGTGTGCGTGATGGTGAGGAGCCCGATGGGGTAGAGGCGGGCCACGTAAGGGGAACGCTGCCCCAGGGTCAGCAGCCACACGTCCCGTTCGTGAGGCGAAAGGTAAGGGGGGATCTGGGGGAGAAGTCGTGTAAGTGTGCCTAAGACGAAGATGATAAGGAGGGTGAGACCAAATGTCCAGGGAAGGAGAAGGGGAAAGAGATGCGCAAACCGCGGTCCAGACCTCAGATTCGTGGAACTGTCCTGACTTGGGTTCATTGTTCCATGGTATGGGTTGCATGAGAGCGCCGGCCCTTATGTGTCAGGGCCGGCGCTCCTGTGGAGCCACCGGTCGGAATCGAACCGACAACCTGCGCATTACGAGTGCGCCGCTCTGCCGATTGAGCTACGGTGGCTTACCCTGCTGGCGCCTTCATTATACAAACTACGCATGGAGAAGGCAAAATCGGATGTACGAGCGGCGCGTTTTACAGGGGCGAATCGAGCTTCCGCGGCCTGAGCCCTCTACCGGGCATCACTCCACGCGGGTGACGTATTCCCCTGTGCGGGTGTCCACCCGAATGGTGTCACCGGGTTCGATGAACAGGGGCACACGAACCCGCAGGCCGGTCTCCACCGTACACCATTTGCTGGCACTTCCGGCCGTATCCCCGGCAAAGCCCGGCTCCGCGTCCACGACCTTCAGGTCCACGGTCGTCGGCAGCGCGATGCGCACGGGCTTCCCCTCGTACGTCTCCAACTTGAGGGTGATGCCTTCGGTGAGGTAGTTGACCGCGTCCCCCAACACTTCTTTGGCGATGGGGATCTGTTCGAAGGTCTCCGCGTCCATGAAGTAATAGAAGTGGTCGTCATGGTAGAGATATTGGACCTCCGCGTGGTCCAGGCGGACGTCCTCGATGCGCTGGCCGGAGGTGAACGTCTTCTCGATGGTCGCGCCCGATTGTAAGTTTCGCAGTTTCAGCCGGATGATGGCGTTGCCTCGGGCCATCTTGTGGTGGGAATAGTCGATGACTTCGTAGAGAACACCGTCGATCTTCACGATGGTGCCTTTGCGAGCTTCCTGTACTCCAATCATGGGCATCTCCTTTGTCTGGGGCCTTCGTTTCCCCGTCTCTTGCGGTGGTGCGACGGAACGGTCCGAAAGCGCCGCAAAGCGCTTTCTCCCGGATTCCGTGAGTTAGCTTAAGAGGAATCGGCGGTTCTGTCAAGCCGATGGGGGCGTTTCCTCCGCTTCCAGCTCCAGTAAAGGCTGCTCTCGGGCCTGGTGAAAGCGTTTGGCCGCCTCTAAAAAGGCCACGAAGAGGGGATGAGGACGGTTGGGCCGGGATTTGAACTCGGGGTGGAATTGGGTCCCCAGCATGAAGGGATGATCCGCCAGCTCGGTGATCTCCACCAGGCGGTCATCCGGGGAAAGGCCGCTGAAGACCATCCCGGCACTGCCCAGGATGTCCCTGTACGCGTTGTTGAACTCGAACCGGTGGCGGTGGCGCTCGTAAACCAGGTCCACGCCGTAGGCCCGGTGGGCTTTCGTCCCGGGGACGAGTTTACACGGGTACGCGCCCAGGCGCATCGTTCCCCCCATTTCCTCGATGGACCGCTGGTCCGGCATCAAGTCGATGACGGGGTGTTTCGTGTGGGGATCGAATTCGGTGCTGTTGGGTTCGTCACTGTCCAACACGAAACGGGCGAACTCGATGCACATCACCTGCATGCCCAGGCACAGGCCCAGGTAAGGGACCCGGTTTTCCCGGGCGAAGCGGGCTGCCAGGACCTTCCCCTCCACTCCCCGGTAGCCGAACCCGCCCGGCACGATAATGCCGTCCACGTCCTCCAGCACCTGGGTATCCCGGTGGCGCTCCAGGTCCTCCGAATCGACCCACACGATCTCCACCTCCCGTTCCACCGCGACGGAGGCGTGGATAACGGCTTCCCGCACGCTCATGTAGGCATCTTCCAGGGCAACGTACTTGCCGACGATGGCGATCCGGATCTTGGGTTTGGGTTGCTTGTAAGCCTCCACCCACCTTTGCCATTCGGAAAGGTCCCCATCCGGGGTGCCGACGTGCAATCGCTCGTGGATGAGCCGTCCGACGCCGTATTCCTCCAGCGTTAGGGGGACCTCATAAATGGTCTCCGCGGTGACGAGGGGGATGACCGCCTGCGGTTCCACGTCACAGAAAAGCGCGATCTTGTCCCGGATGGCCTGGTCCACGGGGTAATCGGATCGAGTAACGATCATGTCCGGTTGGATGCCGATACCCCGTAGTTCCCGCACGCTGTGTTGTGTGGGCTTCGTCTTCAATTCCCCCGTTGCCTTGATGTAGGGGAGCAGGGTGACGTGGATGTAGAAGGTGTTCTCGGGCCCCACATCCTTGCGCATCTGGCGGATGGCCTCGAGGAAGGGCAAGCTCTCGATATCCCCGACCGTTCCCCCGATTTCCACGATGACCAATTCCGCGCCTGTGGCTTTACTCACGGCCACGATGCGCCGCTTGATCTCGTTCGTCACGTGGGGGATCACCTGGATGGTGCCTCCCAGATAGTCCCCTCGTCGTTCCTTGGCGATGACTTCGTTGTAGATCTGTCCGGTCGTCACATTGTTGGCCCGCGTCAGGTTCTCGTCGATAAAGCGCTCGTAGTGGCCCAGGTCCAGGTCCGTCTCCGCCCCGTCCTCGGTGACGAAGACCTCCCCGTGCTGATAGGGGGACATGGTCCCCGGGTCCACGTTCAGGTAGGGGTCCAGTTTCTGGATGGAAACGTGTACCCCTCGGCTTTTGAGCACCCGTCCCAACGCGGCCGCGGTCACCCCTTTTCCCAACGAACTGACCACACCACCGGTGATGAAAATGTACTTGGCCATCGTAACGTCCTTTCCTCACCTGCGTATTTTTATATGTGGAAGGGGTAGCCCAGAGGGAAAGGTAGCACAAAGAAAATCCCTTTGTCAAAGCGCCCCTTTTGTTACGGTTTCCCGCCGAGACGGGCGAAGGCGCTCCACAGCCCATTCGCCGGGGTAAGAGGGGGAATTGGAGGGGAATCCGTTCGCCCTTACAATGGGAATGTTCCCCCGGCGAAGTAAATGGAATGGGCCTTTGGGGAGCACAAGATTTTTCGCAATGAGAGGAGGAACTATGCGTTTCCTACTGAAAAGTGTTTTGATGGGTCTCGTCCTGCTGGCCCTGGTCGCCACAGGATGTGGGGGGAAGAAGGCCGAGCCCACATCTCCCCCTGCCACCGTTCAAGAAGTTGCCCCCGCTACACCGACTCCGATGCCACCGACTCCGACACCGACAACGCCACCCCAACCGACGGTCGCACCGACCAAAGCGCCTCCGACGCCTCAGCCGACCTCGGCCATGCATGAGGGCGCTATGATGACGCCCACTTCGGCTCCCGAGGAGGCGGAGGGCGCACCTACGTTCCAGCTTCCCCAGAAGGCGAAGACCTTCAAGACGTATGAGGCCCACGCCCTTTACCAGCTCAAGGACCTGGATACGGGCAAAACGGTCCCCGTCCTGGAGCTGGTGCTTCGTTATAACGGGGAGCAGAAGGCGCAAGAGATCATCGCCAAAACGACGGATGCCGACGGAACGGTGCGAGAGAGCCGGATCATCCAGGTGGGGGATAAGGTTTGGTACTTCTCGGATGGTCAGTGGATCTCCATGTCCTCCGGAACGGAGAACTTGAACCAGGCGTTGACCCTTTTCGACCCCAAGGACTTGGGCACCTATTGGAAGAAGGTGGGGAAGGAGAAGCTCCACGGTGTGGAGGTCATTCACTATCGCTTGAAGCGTTCCGAGGTGAGTGCTCAGGACTTCGAGGGGCCGGGAACGGTGGATCCCCTCTTCGGTCCCGGGACGCAATTGACCGATGTGAAGATCGAGATGGTCGACGCGGATGTGTACGTGACGAAGGATGGCGTGGTGGTCAAGGAAGGGTTCACCTGGCGCATCTCCGGTAAAAAGGAGGGGAAGCCCGTCCACGTGGAAGGGAGCATGGTGTTCGACCTCACGAAGATCAACGGGGATGTGAAGATCGAGCCGCCGGCCGCGGCTTCGGAGCAGGTGGAGATGATCGTCCCCTTGCCCGAAGGGGCGAAGACCATGATGAGTTCTCCCCAGATGGGGGTGTATCAGGTCGAGAACATGGGCCCGGAGGAGGTGGCCGCGTATCTCCAGAAGCAGCTGAAGGCCAACGGATTCTCCGTGGACGAGGTGACGAAGGCGATGGGAATGATCGGCATCAAGGCGTCCAAAGGGGATAAGCGCTTTGAGATCTCGATTCTCCCCGGCGAGGGAGGCAAGGGCGCCCAGGTGATGGTTCAGGTCCACTAGGGAATGGAATCACGAGGATGGGCAATGCAGGGGATAAGGGGCCCTTTCCCCTTATCCCCTGTTGCCGTTTATGGGCCTTCGTCCGCGACGCGGATGATCTCGTACAGGGTGGTGCGTTGTGCGGGGATGCGCCCCATGTCTCGGATGAGGCGTTCGAAGGTGGCGGGTGAGGTGTAGGTGCCGGGGGTCGAGCCCGCGGCCTGGGAGATGCTTTCCTCGAATAGGGTGCCCCCGAAGTCGTTGGCCCCGGCGTTGAGGCACATCTGGGCCATTTTGTACCCCAGTTTGACCCAGGAGACCTGGATGTTGGGGATGACGTCGTTCAGCATGAGCCGCGCGACCGCGTGCATCTTGATGTCCTCCATGCCCGTGGGGCCGGGGCGGGCTCCGTCCTCCCGGTAGAGTCGGGTGTGCTCGTGGACAAAGCCCAGGGGCACGAATTCGGTAAAGCCGCCCGTTTCTTTCTGGATGCGCCGGATGGTGTCCAAATGACGGGCCCAGTGGACCGGGGCGTCGATGTGGCCGTACATGATGGTCGCCGTACTGGGGATGCCCAGGCGATGGGCCGTGGTAACGATGCGGATCCAGTCCTCCCGGCTCAATTTGTTGCGGCTCAGCCGATAACGGACCTCCGGGTCGAGGATTTCCGCCGCGGTACCGGGAATGCTGTCAAGGCCGGCGTCCTTCAACCGGCGCAGGAAGGTCTCCTCGGATATCTTCAACCTGCGGCTCCCGTACCAGATCTCGAAGGGGGAAAAGGCGTGGATGTGGATGTCGGGTACGGCCTCTTTGATCCCCCGCACCATGTCCTCGTATATCGTCGGCGGCAGGTGGGGATTCAATCCCCCCTGGATACAGACCTCGGTCGCGCCCCATTCCCACGCCTCCCTGGCCTTTTCCACGACCTCCTCGAGGCTCATGGTATAGGCTTCGGGATGCCCCGCGGGACGGGCAAAGGCGCAAAACCGGCAGCCCGTGTAGCAGATGTTCGTGAAGTTGATATTTCGGGTGATCACGTAAGTCACCCGTTCGCCCACCGTGCGTCGACGCAACTCATCTGCCGTGGCCATGAGCCCCAGCAATTCGAGTCCCCGGACGTGGAAGAGGCGTTCCCCCTCTTCTACGGTGATCTCCCCACCGGCCAGGGCCTTGTCCAGGATACGGGCGATGTCCGGTTGTAAGGAGGAAAAAAGGCGCTCAAGACCTGTTTCCCTAACGTGGGATACGGCATATCTTTCCATAGGCGTGCTCCTCGCTTTCGTTCGGCCCTCGAGTGTTCACTGGGCCCACCGCATCACATGGGGCCACATGGAGGGGGCGATAAACTCGGGCCGGATGTATTCCGGATACACGGGCAGACGTTCTTCCAGCTGAAATCCTGCTTCCCGGGTGACGTGCTCCAGCTCTTGAAGTCGAGGCCAGGGCGCTTCGGGGTTGATGTAGTCCCGGGTCACGGGGGATATCCCGCCCCAGTCGTTGATCCCGGCGAGAAGGTAGAACCCGTACGCGTCGGGGGTCAGGTTCGGCGGGGCCTGGATGTTCATCTCCCCACCCAGGATGAGGCGTGCCACTGCAATGGTCCGGGCCATCTCCAGGGCGCTGGGTTCCGGCCGGTCACGGAAGGGGATGTCGGGTTTGGCCCGGAAGTTCTGGACGATGACTTCCTGAATGTGACCGTAGCGTCGCTGGATGTCCCGGATGGCCACGAGCGTGTCCACCCGTTCCTCCCGGGTCTCCCCGATCCCCACGAGCATCCCGGTTGTGAAGGGGATGCGAAGCTTCCCCGCGTCCTCCAGCACGCGCAGGCGCACGGCCGGGACCTTGTCCGGGCACTTGTAGTGGGCCTGCCCCGGGGCCAGCAACCGTTCGCTGACCGATTCCACCATCAACCCCATGCTGGCGGTCACCTCCCGCAGCTGGGCCAGCTCCTCATAGGAGAGGACCCCGGGGTTGGCGTGGGGCAGGAGGCCCGTTTCCTCTACGACGAGGCGGCACATGGCCTTCAAATAGGCGAAGGTGGACGGGTACCCCAGACGGGCCAGGTCCTCCCGGGCCCGGGCGTACTTTTTCTCCGGCTTGTCTCCCAGGCTGAACAGCGCCTCTTTGCACCCGTGGGCTTCCCCCGCCCGTGCGATGCGGAGGACTTCCTCCGGGGTGAGCGTATGGGCCTCCGGGTCCCCGGGGGATTTGACGAAGGTGCAATAGGCACAGCGATTGCGACACATGTTCGTCAGGGGGATGAACACGTTGCGCGAGTAGCTGACGGTCCGCCCCTTGTGTTCGTCCCGCAAGGCCGCGGCCGCGGCCAGGAAATCGGCCAGGGCCGCGCCGGACGCGTGGATGAGGATGTACCCCTCTTCTCGGGTGGCGTACCCGCGCGCCACGGCCTTCTTCAGGGCCGTCCGAATCGCTCTGCCCTCATGACGGGCGCTCATAGACCCCCTCCACGTATCCGCTGATGAGCACATCGTCCCCAACGCGTTCGACCTCCACCGGGGAAAGCCGTAAGGCGTCCGCCAGACGGGCTATCCCCGTGCCACCCACCGCGGTGGGGGCTTGAGCGCCTCCGATGATGACGGGGGCGACGAACGCGTGGACTTTGTGGACGAGTCGCTCGTCGAAAAATCGGCCCAGGACCGTTGCTCCCCCTTCGACGAGGAGGGAGGTGATCTCCTCCCGGCCGAGAAATTCCAGAAGGGCCGTGAGGGAGACGCGACCCTCCTCCGCGGGGAGTTCGACCACCCGGATGCCTTGTACTTCCAGGGCTCGGCGGTGGTGTAGGGGCATCTTCTCCGTGGTCGTGACCCACGTTTCCCCGGGAAGGTGGGGATCGAAAAGGCGGGCGTGCAGCGGAGCCCGTCCCCGACTGTCCAGGACGATGCGGATGGGGTGGTGGACGTCGCTCTTCGGCAGGCGAGTGGTCAGGCGGGGGTTGTCCTGCACGACGGTGTTCACACCGACGAGGATGGCGTCCATTCGGTCCCGAAGTTCGTGGACCCAACGACGGGCGGCTTCGCCGGTAATCCACCGGGACTCTCCCGTCCGTGTGGCGATTTTGCCGTCCAGGCTCATGGCGAATTTGGCCACGATGAAGGGGCGGCGCGTGGTAATCCAGTGCATGAAGCCTTCGTTCAGACGGCGGGCTTCGTCCTCGTGCTCCCCAACAACGACGCGAATGCCCGCGGCCTCCAGGCGGGCCTTCCCCCGACCGGCAACGAGGGGGTTGGGGTCGATGGTGGCCATGTGGACTTCCTTAATCCCCGCGGCGATGATGGCGTCCACACAGGGCGGGGTGCGCCCGTAGTGGCTACACGGTTCCAGGGTGACGTAGAGGGTGGCCCCCCGGGCTTCCTCTCCGGCCTGCTGCAAGGCGACGATTTCCGCGTGGGGCTCCCCTGCCCGCCGGTGTACCCCTTCGCCGATGATGCGTCCGTTTTTGACCAAAACCGCCCCAACCGTGGGGTTGGGGCGGGTGCGTCCCTGACGCGTACGGGCCAGCTCCAGGGCCCGTTTCATGTAATCGAGGTGAATATCCTTATCCACGCACGGCTCCTTCAGTACGAAACCTCCCGTCCCAGGACTTGTAGGGCTATGCTAATGGCTTGGCCCAACTTCTGCAAGTCGGTTGGACGAATGCGGTCGGGAGTATCCTCGGGCGTCAACGCGTATCGATCCCATCCCCCGCCACGCAAGTGTACGGTGGGCGCTTCCTGACCTTTGAAGGCGGCCTTCCCCCCCTTGTAGATAACCGAGATGTCCAGATCCTTGTCCACCCGTTTTACCTTGACCCCGGCCTGTTTGCCCGCCCGTTCCATGAGCCGAGCCAGATGTTGGCTGCCACCGGTGGAGACGAGTAACGTCCTCTCCGCGCCCAACCCCCGGAGCTGCACGATGGCTTCCTTCTTGTACGAGGTAGAGAACCCGAACTTCGCCCCCAGGATCTGCTTTACGTTGGGTTCCGGGTTCGGCCGTTTGCCGTAGTCGAACCCGTATGCGGCGTAGGCCACGAAAAGGAACGTCTTTTTGGGTTCGTACCCCGCTTCTTTCCAGGAGCGTACCAGCTCCAGCATGGTTGCCACCCCGCTGGCATTGTCCAGCGCTCCGGGATACCATTGTCCCAACTCATCCACCCCGATTCCGTCGTAATTCGCCATGACGACGATGAGGTTCTCCGAAAGCCGTTCCGATGTCCCCGGCCAGTGGCCGATCACGTGTTTCACGGGCACTTTCTTGTGAATCCGCCCGACGATGCGGCCGCGCAGGTGAAGGTTGGTCTCCCAAACCCGAATTTCGTCGGGGCCGAGCGCTCGGGCCCTCTTGCGGAAGTAGTCGACCGAGCCCCCAACGCGGGCCAGCAGCCGATCGGCCGCTTCCTTGGAGATGTAGAACATGGGCGCGCCGTCCATGGGCTTGTACTCGGGAGCGTAGGGGCTGTTGGCCGAGTACACGTACCCCCGCTTGAGCTTCCGCGGATCGTCGGTGACGACCAGCGTCATGGCCTGCAGGCGTCGGCGCCACATGGTCGGGGGGATGTCCTCCAGGAGGAGGAGGACCTTCCCCTCCGAGTCGATCCGGTCCAGGGCCGGGGCGAAAATGCCGATGCCCATGCGGCCCTCGACCTTGCTCAGGGGACCGAAGCCGACGACGGCCAGGGGGCCTTCCCCTTCCCCCGCGTTGAAGCGCAGGGTAGGGAGGACCGCGAAGTCGTCCCGGTAACGCAGGTTCTCGATGACGTTCCCCGCGTCGTCCACGAGGGCCAGGGTGGGCGGTTCCGTGAGTTCGAAGAAATCCCGTTTGACGGTGAGGAAGTAGGTGAAGTTCTTGCCCGCGGGCTGGAGGCCCAGGGCTTGGAATTGATCGGCCACGTAGTTCGCTGCCGCGTCCGCGGCCGGCGTGCCGATACGTCGACCCTGCCATTGGGGTTGGGCCAGAGTGGTGATGTGCGCCAGGGCTTTTTCACCGTCGAACGCCTTGGCCGTGTCCTTGTAGATGGCAATGGGACCGGTGTTTCCCAGGACCCAGCCTATAGCCACGTAGCCCCCGACAAGCACGGCCAGGGTCCAGCGGCTCCACAAACGGGCAAAGGAGAGGCGAATGTCTTGGATGAGGCGACGCAAGCCCTCGCCGAAGAGGTTGAACCCCAGGATGGCCAGGCCAAATGTCAGGGCGGGATATATCCCCACCCAGGGATAGGTGCGCGCGTATTGGCGCACGTTGCTGAGGAGCGCGGCCCATTCGGGCACGTCCGAGTAGTGATAGGGGTCCGAGCCGACAAAGATCTCCGCGAAGGCCCCGCCTCCCAGGAAGATGCCCACGAAACCCAGCTCCCCCAGGAGGAGCAGGGTCCCGGCCATCTCCAGGGAGGTGATGACGATAAGGGTGGGGAGGACGTTGGGCAAGACGTGCCGCCACAGGATTTCCACGGGGTGAAGGCCCAGAACGTGCGCGCTCTCGATGTAGGGCTGGGACCGGATCTGGCGGGTTTCTGCCCGGACTGTTTGCATCACCTGTCCCCACCCAACCACGGTCAGGGCGATGACGAAGGGCTTCATCCCCTGGCGAATGCCGATGGCCAGGATGAGGATCATGGCCAGCAACAGGGCAGGGAAGGAGGAGATGATGGCCGCCAGGTCCAGGATGAGGGCATCTCCCCGGGAGCCCGCGTGCCACCCGGCCAATAGGCCCAGCACCGTGCCGACGAGGAGCCGCCCCAGGACGATGAGGAAGGCCAGGGTTAACGTCTGACGGGCGCCCGCGAGAAGGAGGCTGAGGATATCCCGCCCCAACATGTCGGTGCCCAGGGGGTATTCGGCCGACGGGGGGAAGGGGGGGCTCTTCAGCTTCCCGTTGATCATGCGGAGGCCGACGGTCGTGTACGGGTTGTGGGGGGTGATGGCCGGGCCGATGAAATAGGTCACGAGAAGGGCAAAGACGATGAGGCCTCCCAACACGAACGCGGGGTTGCCCAGCGTGCCGCGAATCCACTGGCGGCGACGGAACGCGCGGCGGGCCGCCGCCGCTTCGTCCGGGGAATACGCTTTCTTAGGGGCCTTTCCCCCAACGGGAGAACGTCCTTCCCATCGGAAAAGGTGGCTCAGCCGTTCCCTCAGGCGGTCCCACAGGTCGACCAGCGTCCCCCGCCAATCCCAGGATGTCCCACCCAGGTGGGTGGCGGCTTCCTGCAGTCGGGGGTCCAGAATCCGACTGAGGAGGTCGATGAGGCCGTTTACCACGAGGAAGAACACGCCCAGCGCGAAGATCAGGGGGACGGCCAGGAGATCGTCCTTGCGGGCGATGGCCCGCAACAGCGCGTGCCCTATTCCCCCCCAACCGAAGTACACTTCCACCACCGGGAGGCTGCTCAGAGAGAACTGGAGGGAGACGAGCCACGCGGTCAGCAGGGGAACCCAGGCATTGCGCAGGATGTGACGCCAGCGCACTTGACGGAGGGTAAGGCCCTTGGCCAGGGCCGTGCGCACGAAGTCCTGTTCCTGGATGTCGGAGATGACTACGGTGGTGATGCGGGCGACCTGGGCCAGTGGCCGGACGGCCAGGACGAGAGCCGGGAGGACGATGTGCGCGTCCCAGCCGAATCCCCCGACGGGGAGGAGGGGTTTGCCGGTGTGCTTCGTGTAGGCAAGAGCGGCGAGTTGCAGCACGAGCGCCAGGAGGAAGCTGGGCAGGGAGAGTCCTACGGTGGCGAGGATGACCGCGGAGAGGCGGGCGCGCTGGCTACGGCGATATGCGGCCCAACTGCCCAGGAGGAATCCCAAAAGTCCGCCCAGGCCCAGGGAAACGGCCAGCAGGCCCACACTGCGAGGAAGCACCCGGGCGATGATCTGGATCACCGGGCCGCGACGGCTGGTCCCTACGGAGATGAACGCGGTCCCCAGGTCCCCCCGGACCGCGTGGGCCAGGTAGCTGGCCGTGGATTGGGCAGCATAGCGGAGCGCCGCGACCAAGGGAATGCCCCGCGCCATGCTCAGGCCGAAGAACGTCACGTAGATGAGGAAGATGAGGATGAGCAGCGCGTACGCCAGACGGGCGATGACGTATTGAAGCCACCTTGTAGGGAGTTTGAGGCGTAATTCGTTTTTCACCGTATCCACCTTGGCCAGGAGGTGCGTTCGGTGGTATTGTACCCGAGGGGGGCTAAGGGGCGAAATCCTGCGGTTTCTCGCCCAGGGTCGTCAGGCGTCAGGCGCCGGTGAGAACGTCGGCGCGTTAGGATGGAGCTCGGCGGTATATTCGTAATTCGTGATGCGTAATGCGTAACGTCACTCGTCATTCGTCATGCGTCAGGCGCTAGGGGGGAAGTCGGCGCTGCAGGCGCATCGTGGCGTGATGACGTGATGCGTGATACGTAATGCGTAACTTGGAGAGTGGGTTGGCGCTGTAGGGTCAACCTTGTGTGCGCGCCAACCAATTACTCGTTACTCGTCACTCGTTAGCCGGAGGCCGCAGGCCTTCGCTAGGATGAGCCGGGCGGTTTAGCGCCCGGCGCTGCTCATGACGTCATCCGTCACCCGTCATGCGTCAGGCGCTAGGGGGAATTGGCGGGGTTGGATGGAGATCGGCATTGGGGACGTGATGCGTGATACGTAATGCGTAACTTGAAGATAGGTTGGCTCTGTAGCGATCACCTTGTCTTCGCGCCGGCCTTTTAATCGTTAATTGTCAATCGTTAATCGTTGTCTTCCCACGTCAGTCGGTTACTCGTTACTCGTCACTCGTTACCCGTGATGCGTAAGCTGAGACCGGGTTGGCGACTCGGGAGGAGGAGAAAGGTGAGGGGATTGATCCTTCCACAAGGGATATGCAAAGCGATGTTGGGTCACGTGCGACGGGAGTATCCCAAGGAAGCGTGTGGCCTTCTCCTGGGCCGCGGGAAGGAGATCACCCGAATTTTGATGGGGCGCAACGTGGCCCGGAACCCTTACCGTGATTTCCTCCTCGACGCGGAGACGCTGTTACGTCAAATGGACTACGAGACCGCGGGGGAGTCCCTCTTGGCCATTTACCATTCCCATCCCCATTCCCCTCCCGTCCCTTCGGCCGTGGACGCCCGCTTGCTCACGTACCCGGAAGTCGTCCACATCATTTGCTCTCTCCAGAACCCCCTACATGTGCGGGTTCGGGGATGGCGTCTCCACGTGGAGGCGGAGGACGCGTGCCGTTCCCTCCCCACGGGCCTCGCGGCGGTGCCCGGGCGGGCGGGGTTATGGGCCCGTTACGATCCTGTGAGCCCCCAGGAGGGACGGTATACCCTGGCCTGGCGAACGAACGGCGGCTTTCGCTGTCGCGTCGTCCACATGAGGGAAGTTCCCCTGGTGTAGCGTGCTTAAGTCGGCCCAGCGAAAATTTGCCTCCTGGGCCCTTTTTGTTTATACTTGACACACCATGAAGCACAGGGATGCACGGACGGTAACGGTTTTCTATACGTGTGTGTTCACCTGCTCCTGTACCGGGCGGGTGTAGTCGGCGCGGCCGATTGCACCCGCAACGGATGCCGGAGCGGTGAGTCGCGTGTGCACCCAGTGCGGGATATTCGCAGAAAATAAGCAATAAAGGGACCAGAGGGTCCCTACATGGGGAATAACCGAATACATGACGACACATGGGGCTCACCGCCCGAAGAGGGTGGTGAGCCCTTTTTGTTACCCGAGAAAGGAGGAAAACATGTGGCGAGAACTCACAAAATCGTATGACCGACAACAACGGGATGAGCACCATATTTTGGCGCAGATCGGGAACACCCCCTTACTTCGTCTGCGCCGTTTGGCTCCGGAGAACCCCCGCGTCCAAATTTACGCCAAAGCGGAGTGGTTCAACCCCGGCGGCTCCATCAAGGACCGCCCGGCCCTTCGCATTATCGAGGAGGCGGAACGCCAGGGCACGTTGAGGCCCGGGAAGACCATCATCGATGCCACCTCGGGCAACACGGGAATCGGGTATGCGCTGGTAGGCGCGGCCAAGGGCTATCCCGTCACCCTGGTCATGCCCGCGGGGGTCACCGTGGAGCGGAAGCGCATCGTGCAGGCTTACGGGGCCGAACTCATCGAAACCCCGGCAGAGGAGGGGATCGACGGGGCCATCCGCTTCGTCCACGACCTGGTGGCCCGCTACCCCGAGCGTTACTTCCACGCGGACCAGTACAATAACCCCGCCAATTGGCGGGCTCACTACGAGACCACAGGCCCGGAGATCTGGACGCAGACGGACGGGCGCATTACCCACTTTGTTGCCGGCCTGGGCACGACGGGGACCATGACGGGGGTGGGGCGATTTTTGCGGGAGATGAACCCCGATGTGTGCCTGGTCGGCGTTCAACCCATCGACGGGAAACAGGGGATCGAGGGGTTGAAGCATTTGGCCAGTTCCCTGGTCCCGGGAATCTGGGATCCCGCACTGCCGGATTTGCTCATTCACGTGGCCCGGGAGGATGTGTGGGAGATGGCCCGGCGTCTGGCGCGAATCGAGGGGTGGTTCGTGGGCCTTTCCGCTGCCGCGGCGATCCTCGCCTCACTGCGCCTTGCCGACACGTTGGATGAGGCGACCATTGTGACCGTGTTGCCCGATGCGGGCCTCAAATACGTGAGCCTGGGAATTTGGGGAACATGATCGGGATCAGTGCACCGGGGGAGGGGATGGGCTTTAATAGAAGTGTGGCAAGTTAAGAACAGCCTAACTCTAAGGGAAAGGTCCGCTTCACTTGCTACGCTCTCCTCCTGGTGTGGTGTGCTGGGGCCCGGGATGATTCCCGGGCCCTCCTACTTTATTCCCCGTCGTTGTTTCCCCCATCGCGCGAGGGGGTGTTCCCCTCCGGTGTTTCCTCGGAGGCCTTTTGTTTGGCCTGGAAGGCGGCCAGGGCGTCTCCCAGGCGCTCGTCCCGGTGGCGTAGCGCGTCCTCGGCTGCGGCCCGCGCGGCCGCCTGCTTCGACCCGCCCCGCCCCCGACCGGCCATCACGTCCCCGACGTATACTTCCACCGTGAACACCTTCGCGTGGTCCGGCCCCTCCTCCCCGGTGGTCACGTACCGGGGCGTTTGGTGGAGGGTGGCCTGAGCCCACTCCTGGAGTCGGGTCTTCGCGTCTTTCGTCATGGCCTGTTCCAGCGCCCGATCCAACGCCTGTCGGACGAATTGGAGGACGAACTCGCGCGTGGGCTCCAATCCCTTGTCCAGGTAAATGGCCCCCACCAGGGCTTCGAAGGCCGCGCACAGGGTGGCATCTCGCTCCCGTCCTCCACTTTGTTCCTCCCCGGCCCCCATAATCAGGACGTCTCCCAGGCGAATTTGGCGGGCAAAGGAAGCCAGGGCTTCCTTCCTCACCAGATTCGAGCGAATGGCCGTGAGCATCCCCTCGGACATCTCCGGGAACTTGTGATACAGATACTCGGCAACGATGCAATCGATGACCGCATCGCCCAGGAACTCCAGCCGTTCGTTGTCCTCCCACCCGGGATATCCGACCTCGTTGAGGTAGGAACGATGGGTCAACGCGCGCTGTAACAGGCTTTTGTCCCGGAACACAACACCGATGGTCTGTTCAGCTTCTTCCAGCCGCATGGGACTTTTCCGCCTCCTCCTGTGCTAAGGCTTCTGCGTCACCGTAACGGAGCGAACACTCCTCACAAGGGCACAGGGCCCGCAGGTATTCCCACGTGTATATCCCCGCGTGATGGCCGTCATCCCAGAAAAACTGGATGGCGTAATTCCCCACGAGGACCGCGTGTTCCACCTTCCAGGGGCGAACGGGTTCCCGTAGGAAAGCCAAGCGATCCGGGGGACCTCCCATGTTCTCATGTCCTCCCTGGCACTCGGCACACGGACACACGGTCCGCAGGTGACTCAGGGGGTACACGCTGCGGTGCCCGTCCATCCATATGATCTCCATGTAATCCTCTTCTCTGTTGACCGTGATGTGGCGGGGCATGGGCTTCTCTTCTGCCATGTGGGTCACCACCTCCTTTCGAGGATAAGATAGTTGATTATACTGCCGATCTCCGGATGCCTCGAAATGCGACGTGGCGGTTACAAAGGCCCACCGCCACGATACCGGGGCCTTTCTGCGATCTTTTGACAATTTGGTCGAGCCTTCCTATAATGAAACACCCTTTCCCCCAGAATGGATTCCGCAGCATAAGCTCAGAAAGGAGGGGATGTCATGCGGAGCACGAAGTGGTTTTCCTTGTTCGTCCTTCTCTTGATCGTCTCCTTGGTACTGGCCGCGTGTCCACAACCAACCCCCGAGAAGGTCGTGGAGACGGTGGTCGTGACCAAGGAAGTGGAGAAGGTGGTGACCAAAGAGGTCGAGAAGGTCGTCACCAAGGAAGTTCAGGACCAATTGGATAAGTGGATGGCCAAAGGCAAGATCGTGGTCTCCACGGATCCGAACTATCCACCCCAATCGTTCATCAACGACCAGGGCGAGCTGGACGGTTTTGATGTAGAAGTGGCCAAGGAGGTCGCCAAACGGCTCGGCCTGGAGCTGGAGTTCGTGACACCGGATTGGGACCTGATTACTGCGGGGAATTGGGGTGGCCGTTGGGACATCAGCATCGGTTCCATGACCATCACCAAGGACCGCATGGAGCGCCTGTACTTCACCGCACCTTACTACTACACCCCGGCCCAGTTCGCGGTCCACAAGGACAGCAAAGCCCAGACGTATGAGGACCTGAACGGGAAGAAGATCGGTGTGGGGACGGCGACCACGTATGAGGAGTACCTGAACGGGACTCTGGAGCTCGTGGGTGAGGAGATATTGGTTCCGCCACCTCAGAACGTCGAAGTCGTGCCCTACTCCACCGACGCCGAGGCCGTGCAGGACCTGGCCCTGGGCGATGGTGTCCGCCTCGACGCGGTGTTGACCTCGTTGACCGTGGTGGAGAACGCGATCAAGCAGGGCAAGCCCTTGAAGAAGCTGGGTGACCCCGTGTACTACGAGGACCTGGCCTTCGCGCTGGACAAGTCGGCCGGGCCCGCGGACAAGGCGCTGGCCAAGTTGAACGCCATCATCGCGGAGATGCACGCGGACGGCACCCTCTCCGCGCTCTCCATGAAGTGGTTTGGTGTGGACCTGACGAAGAAGGTCGCGGGCAAAGCCTACAAGGAAGCGGGCATGGAGCAGCCGTCCAAGGAAGAAGCGGCCGGCATTCCTCCCGCCAACCCCAAGGCCAAGAGCCTGCTGCGGGGCGTGGAGAAGGTGGATGAGTACACCGTGCGCCTCTACCTCAACCGGCCCAACGCGTCCCTCATCAACACCCTGGGCATGAACAACTTCGCCATCATGTCCCCCGCGGCCATCGAGAAGTACGGCCCGGATATCTTCAAGCATCCCGTGGGCACAGGGCCTTTCAAGTTCGTGGAGTGGATCCCCAACGACAAGATCACGTTGGAGCGCAACGACGATTACTGGGGTGAACCCGCGAAGCTGAAGACCCTGGTCTTCCGCTCCATCCCGGACAACACGGCCCGCTTCCTGGAGCTGCAGGCGGGCACCATCGACGGCATGGACAACCCCAACCCGGACGACATGCCCGTCGCCGAGAAGGACCCGAACATCCAGGTGCTCCTGCGCCCGGCCTTCAACGTGGGCTACCTGGGCATCAACCAGGCGCACAAGCCCTTCGATGATGTGCGGGTGCGCAAGGCCATCGCTCACGCCATCAACAAGAAGGCCATCGTGGACGCCTTCTACAGCGGCCTGGGCGAACCGGCCAAGGAGTTCATGCCGCCCAGCCTCTGGGGCTACAACCCCGACATCGAGGATTATGCCTACGATCCCGCCAAGGCCAAGGAACTCCTGGCCGAAGCCGGATACCCCAACGGGTTCGAGACCACCCTCTGGGTGATGCCCGTGCCCCGGCCTTACTTCCCGCAGCCCAAGCAGGTGGGTGAGGCCATCCAGCAGATGCTGGCGGACGTGGGCATCAAGGCCAAGATCGTGACCAAGGACTGGGGCACCTACCTGGACGAGGTCGCCGCGGGCAAGGCCGACTTGTTCATGCTCGGCTGGACCGGCGATAACGGTGACCCCGACAACTTCCTCTGTGTCTTCTTCTGCGGTGGTGACAACTCCTTCGCCCAGGGGCCGCCGGACGAGCAACTGCACCAGCTGCTCCTCAAGGCCCAGTCCGAGACGGACCAGGCCAAGCGCGAGGAGATGTACAAGCAGGCCAACGCCATGATCCACGACATCGTGCCCGGCGTGCCTGTGGTCCACACCAAGGTGCCTCTCTTCTTCAAGAAGACCATCAAGAACTACATCCCCAGCCCCATGAGCATCGCTCGTTGGGACCTGGTGGAGAACGAAGCGGGCGACACCGCCATCTTCGGCCGAGGCGGCGACTCCGTCAAACTCGACCCGTCCGACGCGACGGACGGCGAGAGCCTGAAGGTGACGGCCCAGATCCTGGAGGGGCTGGTCAAGTACAAGCCCGGCACCACCATCCCCGAACCGGGCCTGGCCGTCTCCTGGGAGGCTTCGGATGACGGCCTTGTCTGGACCTTCCACCTGCGCAAGGGCGTGAAGTTCCACGACGGCACCGACTTCAACGCGGACGCGGTCGTGTACAACTTCCTGCGCTGGTGGGATCCCGACCATCCCGCCCACTTCAAGGACTGGGCCTTCGACTACTGGGCCTACATGTTCGGTGGGTTCAAGGGAGAGTAAGCGGTTACGGGGGAGTAGGGGGTACCCCTGCTCCCCCTCTTACACGAGCACGTGATGCGTGATACGTGATGCGTAAAATTTCGCATTACGCATTACGTCAAGCAATACGGGTACTGACACCTACAAAATCCAGCAGAATCCTCAAGGAGGCTTCTTTCATGGCAAGTGAACGGGTTGGTGCTGTAACGTTTTTGGGAAAACCTCTGACGGTGTTGGGAGAGCCGGTAAAGGTTGGAGACAAAGCCCCCGAGTTTCAGGTGGTGGACAATGACCTGAATGTCAAGTGCCTGCGGGATTACGCGGGCAAGGTGAAGTTGATCGCGGCCGTCCCCTCGTTGGACACGGGCGTTTGCGACGCGGAGACGCGGCGTTGGAACCAGATCGCCAGTGACCTGAGCGAGGATGTGGTCATCCTCACCATCAGCGCGGACCTGCCCTTTGCCCAGAAGCGGTGGTGCGGCGCGGCCGGTGTGGACCGGGTCATCACCCTGTCCGACCACCGAGATATGTCCTTTGCCCTGGCCTACGGGACGTACGTGAAGGAACTGCGGCTGGAGCAGCGGTCCGTCTTCATCGTCGACAAAGAGGATGTGATCCGGTACGCGGAATATGTGCCGGAGATCGCCCAGCACCCGGATTACGACGCTGCCCTGAGCGTGTTGCGCGAGGTGCTGGAAGGATAACGCCGTGTGCCCGGGCTCCCGGTATCCCGAGGGGGATATCCGGTGCCCGGTGCCGGAAACCGGGGAGGCCTCATGCTCCGTTACATCGTCCAGCGGTTGTTGATGTTGGTGCCGGTGCTCATCGGCATCTCCATCATCACGTTCGTCATGATACGGCTCATCCCGGGAGATCCCGCGCGTATCATGGCCGGAGAACGGGCGACCGAAGAGCAAGTGCAGCGGGTTCGCGAGATGTGGGGGCTGGATAAGCCCATCCACGAGCAATACCTGATTTACATGAAGAACGTGCTGCACGGAAACCTGGGTCGCTCCCTCAAACGCAACGAATCGGTCGTCCAGGAACTCCGGTGGGCCCTTCCCACGACTATCGAGCTCTCCTTCGCCGCGATGTTCTTCGCCATCCTCATCGGTATCCCGGCAGGGATTATCGCGGCTTATCGCCAGAATTCCTGGTGGGATCTGCTCGTGATGGTGGGGAGCATGGTGGGGATTTCCATGCCCGTGTTCTGGCTGGGTCTTATCCTCATCTACGTTTTTGCTCTCAAGTTGGGCATTATGCCCCCCTCGGGACGCTTGAGCGTGGGGGTGAAGATCAAGCCGATCACGGGGATGTACACGGTGGACGCGCTGTTGACGGGCAATTGGCGGGGATTCCTGGACGCGGTACATCATCTGATCATGCCCGCGATGGCCGTGGGGACGATTCCCATGGCGATTATTGCCCGTATGACGCGCAGCAGCCTCCTGGAGGTGTTGCGCCAGGATTACATCCGTACCGCCCGCTCGAAGGGGCTGAGCGAACGGGCCGTCGTTTTCCGTCACGCGCTGA
Source organism: Anaerolineae bacterium (assembly GCA_015489285.1). GTDB lineage: Bacteria > Chloroflexota > Anaerolineae > JAADDB01 > JAADDB01 > JAADDB01. The sequence continues at coordinate 25,245 of WGAA01000105.1, forward strand.
AGAACGCGTTCTTGCCCGTCATTACCATCATCGGCCTGCAACTGGGGACGTTGTTGGTCGGCGCGATCTTGACGGAGAGTATTTTCGCGTTGCCGGGTATGGGCCGGTTGATCGTCGACCGCATTCTCTCCCGTGATTATCCGGTCGTCCAGGGGGCCGTGCTGGTTTTTGCAACGACGTTTGTGTTGATCAACCTGTTGGTGGATATCTCCTACGCCTATCTGGACCCGCGCATTCGCTATCAATAACGGAAGCCGGAAAGATGAACGAACCTCAGGTGGCGGTATTGGAAACGGAATTGCCCCCTCACGTGGGATACTTTGCCGACGTCTGGCGTCGCCTGCGTCGTAATAAGTTGGCTATTGCCGGAGTCATTTTACTCGCCGGCTTCTTCATCATGGCCCTCTTCGCCGACAATTACATTTTTGTGGCCCCGCGAATGTTGTTCCGCGTGGATGTACACAAGGTCGGGCCCCATCCTCTGGCGTTTATCAAGGAATGGCACACGTTGACAAAGGAGCACGTCTCCCCCTTGCTGGCCCCCTACGACCCCTATAAACAGAATCTCCTTTTGCGCAAGGCTCCACCTTCGAAGGCGCATCCCCTGGGGATGGATGAAGTGGGGCGTGATGTGCTGAGCCGCATTATCTACGGTTCTCGCGTCTCCCTGGAGGTGGGATTTCTGTCCGTCATCGGCGCGATTATCGTGGGTGTGTTCATCGGAGCCGTTTCCGGATATGCCGGCGGCTGGGTGGATAACGTGATCATGCGCCTGATGGACATTTTGCTGGCGTTCCCCAGCCTGTTGTTGGCGCTGGCCATTGTGACGATTTTGGGGCCGGGGCTGTTGAACATGCTCTACGCCATCGCTATCGTCTCCATCCCCACGTATGCCCGCCTGGTCCGGGCCTCGGTGTTGGCCGAGAAGGAGACGGATTATGTGCTGGCCGCCCGGTCCATCGGCGCCGGACATCTCCGCATTCTGTTCCGCCAGATCATGCCCAACGCGCTGACGCCGATCATCGTCCAGGGGACCCTGGGAATCGGGACGGCGATTTTGGACGCGGCCGCGTTGGGATTCCTCGGCCTTGGCGCTCAACCCCCGACGCCGGAGTGGGGAACCATGCTGAGCCGTGCCCAACAGGTCTTCTTCTCCGCCCCCCATATCGGCATTTTCCCGGGCATTGCCATCATGTTGGCCGTCTTAGGGTTCAACTTGCTGGGTGACGGCTTGCGGGATGCCCTGGACCCGCGCTTACGCATGTGAGAGGTGTTGGGCTGCCCGGAGGAGAAGGGGAAAGCACGTGTGGGCCACACGCGGCCCAAATTCCCGACCACTGGGGGCTTCCGGGCGGATCCCGGTAGCGTGGTTGGTGATATAGGCAAGGGAGCCGTACCCCAACCCCAACTCCTGGGCCAACCAGACTTCCGGGCACAGGGTCATGCCCACCACGTCCGCCCCCGCCTCCCGGAAGAGGCGTATTTCCGCGGCGGTCTCCAGGCGGGGGCCCTCGCTACAGACGTACACTCCCCCCTCATGGACGGTTTCTTCGGATGCCGGGAGCGCCTGGCGTAGCGCATCGCGTACGGCCGGGTGGAAGGGCTTGCGGGCCCGGGGCCACAAGCTCTCTCGGATGTCCCCCTCGCAGTAGGTGTCTATCCGCCCCCGGGTGAAGTCGATGACGTCCTCCAGGATGACCATGTCTCCCACGGCCCATTCGGGGTGGAGGCTCCCTACCCCGTTCCAGGAGAGGATCCAGCGCGTTCCCACGTGACGTGCGGCCCACATGTTTGCCCGATGGTTGAGAAAGCGGGCGGAGCGCCGCAATCCCCCTTCTCCGTGGCGGGAGGTGAAGCCCACGGTCCCCCAGGGCGTTTCCAGCAGGAGGATGGGGGCCGCGCGGCCGTAAGGGGTGTCCAACTCCAGGCGGTCCAGAACACGGCCGTACTGGGCCGGGTCGATGTGGTACGCGGCGGTGCCGCCGATGATGAGGGTGCTGATGGGGGGCATTCGCCGGAGCATCAGGCACCTCCCTCGGACCGGGATGGCGAGCAGGCGCGGAGGGCGCGGGCGAAGTTCGCTCGCGCCGCGGGGGACCGTTTGAGCATTTCCCGCAGGAGGCGTTGGGTGGCGTCCCGTTCCGTGTGCCCCGCGAGGGGGCAGTCGAAGGCCGTTTTTTGGACGTCGATGCCCAGGCCGCGAGCGTAACGCCGGATATCCGCTTCGGCAATGTCGTACAGGGGACGGATGAGGGTGATGAGCCCGTCGAAGAGGGACAGGCGGGGCGGCGGCGCTTCGAATTTCCCCTGTTGGATGAGGTTCATCAGGGCCGTCGTGAAGATGTCGTCCTGGTGATGTCCCAGGGCAATGGTGGTGAATCCCAGGGCATGGGCGGTCTGAAAGAGGGTGCGGCGTCGGTGCCAGGCGCAGCGATAGCAGGATTGGGGCCAGTGTTCTCCAGGCGGGATGTGCATGGGAGCAAAGGTGATGGGAATCCCCCAGGCGTCCATGAGGGCCTGGAGGTGGCGGCGGCGCTCTTCCGCCCCCGGGTCGGGGTAGAGGACGTGGATGGCCAGGAGGTCGTATTTCTCGCGGCTGAACTGCCGCCGCA
>WGAA01000106.1 GCA_015489285.1 Anaerolineae bacterium
TTCCCTCGGGGCGTGTCGCCGTTCCCTCGTAAGGAGCTCGGACGTCCCAAAGACTCGTGTGACAAAGGAGGCAACGGTGCTTACCTTAACGGAAAAACTGGTGTTCCCCCTGGCGGTCGTTCTTTCCCTCTACCTGAGCTACATCACCTTCGGTCGCATGTGGGCCATCATCCAGCACGGTCAGGGGGAGTTGAACTGGAAAGCCGTGCCTCGGCGGATCGGGGTGGGATTGTGGGCCCTTTTCCTGCAGGATGGGATCATTCGGCGGCGGACCGTTACCTCCATCTTCCACTACTTCATCGCCTGGGGGTTTATCTTCTACCTCCTGGTCAACACCTTCGACGTGGTGGCCGGGTATGTGCCCGATTTTCACCCCTTTGGCACGGGCCTGCCGGGGAACCTTTACCGGCTCCTCGCGGATGTGTTCAGCGTCAGCGTGATTGTGGGCATGACCTACTTCCTCGTGCGACGATTCCTCGTGCACGCGCCCGCCCTCGCGTACCGGGAGAACGTGAAATTACATCCCAAGGCAAAGGAGGGCATTCCGCGGGATTCCCTCATCGTGGGGCTTTTCATCCTGTTCCACGTGGGCGGACGTTTCCTCGCCGCAAGCTTCCGCGTGGCCCAGGAAGGGGGGGACGCGTGGCAGCCCTTCGCTCAGTGGTTCGCCCGGACCTTCCTGGCGGGGCTTTCCCCCTCGGCCCTTGTGGTGGGGGAGCACGTGTTTTGGTGGTTCGCTCTGGGGCTCATCCTGGCCTTCCTCCCCTATTTCCCTTATAGTAAACATGCCCACCTCTTCATGGGACCCATAAACTGGGTCACCCGACCGGAGCGTCCTGCCCTGGGCGCCCTGGATCCCATCGATTTCGAGGATGAGAGCATCGAACAGTTCGGCGCGGCCAAGTTGACCGACCTGCCGAAAACGCAGGTCTTCGACGCGTTTGCCTGCATCATGTGCAATCGGTGTCAGGAGTCCTGTCCCGCCTACCTGACGGGCAAGGAGCTTTCCCCCGCGGCGCTGGAGATCAACAAGCGGTATTACACCAAGGAACACTTTGCTTCCCTGGCCCAGGGCCAGGATGAAGTCCCCCTCCTGGAGTACGCGTTGAGCGAAAGTGCCCTGTGGGCCTGCACCACGTGTGGCGCCTGCGTGGATGTGTGCCCCGTGGGGAACGAGCCCATGTTCGACATCATGGAGATGCGGCGGAACCAGGTGCTCATGGAAGGGGCCTTCCCTCACCAGTTGCGCAACGCGTTCAACGGGATGGCCCGGGTCGGCAACCCCTGGTCCACGTCCGAGGACCGACTGGCCTGGACGGAGAAGCTGGATTTCCACGTGCCCACGGTGGAGGAGAATCCCGACTTCGACGTCCTTTACTGGGTGGGCTGCGCCGGAGCGTTCGACCCGGACGGCCAGAAACAGGCCCGTTCCATCGCTACGATCTTGCACAAGGCCGGGGTGAACTTCGCCATCCTGGGGAATTTGGAGACGTGTACGGGGGATGCGGCCCGTCGCGCCGGGAGCGAGGACATCTTCTACGAGCTCGCCCGGGGGAATATCGAGACGTTGAAGGAGGTGGGCGCGGAGGACAAGCTCATCATCACCGGGTGCCCTCACTGCATGCACACCATCGGCAAGGAATACAAGGCCCTGGGCGGGGACTTCCGGGTCATGCATTACACCGAGTACGTGGACCGGCTCCGACAGGAGGGTCGCATTAGCTGGCAGGAGTCCCTCCAGGGGACGGTGACTTTCCACGACCCGTGTTACCTGGGACGACACAACGGCGTGTTCGATGCCCCACGGGACCTAGTCACCTCTGTGGGCTTCAAGCTGGTGGAGATGGAGCATCACGGGCGCAATTCCTTCTGTTGCGGTGCGGGAGGCGCCCAGTTTTGGAAGGAAGAGGAGCCGGGTACAATAGCCGTAAGCGTCAAGCGGTACGAGGAAGCCCGCGACACCCAGGCCGAGATCCTGGCCGTCGCCTGTCCCTTCTGCTTCCGCATGCTCTCCGACGCGAACAACCAGGCCGAGGGGAACATGCAGGTGAAGGACATCGCCCAGCTCATCGCGGAGGCGTTGGAATAGTCCAGACTTCCGAAGTTTCGCAAACTTCGGAAGTCTGAGCGCCCGGGCCTGATGACGTGATTCGTGATGCGTGATGCGTAACGTCATTCGTCACCCGTCATGCGTCAGGCGCGGGGAGGAGGCCGGCGTGTTAGGATGACGCCCGGCATCGGGGACGTGATACGTGATACGTGATGCGTAATTTGGGTGAGGGGGTTGGCGCTGTAGGGCCGACCTTGTTTCCACGCCTTCCGTGCGTTCGTCGTTGGTCGGTCGTCGGTCGTCATCCGTCATGCGTCAGGCGCTGAGGAGGCGTTGGCGTGGTCGGATGAGGGGTAGCGGCAAATTCGTGATCAGCCCTGTGGGGATTCGAGGACACGCTCTGTGAGGTCGAGAACCGTCCGTTGGTTTGTGGGAGTCGTCATCTTGTTGAGCCTGTGGGGGGGCGCACTGAACCCGTTCGGTGCGCCCCTTTGGGCAGGGCTACCCCAAAACGACGCGTGGGTGGATCTCCTCCGCTTCGAGGCGCGGCCCGAGGACGGCGGTCTTCTCGTCGTCTGGGAGACGGGGGCCGAGAGGGATGTGATCGGGTTCGACATCCTCCGCCGGGAGCTCCCTTCCGGAACCCCGCAGAAGGTCCATTTCGAGCCCGCGCAGGGGAACGCGGACAAGGGGTTCGCCTACGCCTATCTCGACCGCAGCGTGCAGCCCGGCCACTCGTACGAGTACACCCTCGTCGCTATCGACGTCAACGGCAACAAGGAGACCTTCGGCCCGGTGCAGGCCCAGGCGCCGACCCCAACTCCTACCTTCACCCCCACCCCCACGTG
>WGAA01000107.1 GCA_015489285.1 Anaerolineae bacterium
ACCGTGTACCGCACCCTGGAGGCCCTCGTCCACCTGGGCGTCGTCCAGAAGGTCCACGGGGCCGTGGGCTGCCCCGGGTACGTCTTCACCGGCTACGGCCACAGGCATGTGGCCCTCTGCCGCCGGTGCGGCAAAGCCTTCATCTTCGAGGGCGAGGAGGACCTGGGACGCATCATCCGTGCGGTGGAGGAACGCCTGCACTTCCACGTGGAGGGGCACCTGCTCCAATTTACCGGACTGTGCGAATCCTGCCGCGCAGATACCCAATCCAACGGAACAAAGGAGGCATAAATCCATGATCCGAGGGCTTCGACGGTCCCACATCCTGCTCACACTCCTGCTCATCTTCCCCCTTATCCTCGGGGCCTGCGGGGGGAAGAGCCCGACGGCCGCGCCCTCGAAGGCGCACGAGGGTCCCCTGACTGTCGTCGCCAGCATCGGCCCGCTGGGGGATTTCGCCCGCCATGTCGGGGGCGACCGGGTACAAGTCCACGTTCTCGTGCCCCCCGGGGCCAGTCCCCACACCTACGAACCCACACCGGCCCAGCTGAAGCTCCTCAACCGGGCCGACGTCCTCATCCTCAACGGCGTCGGGCTGGAATTCTGGGCGCCCAAAGTGCTCGACACCCTGGACAACCCCCACCTGAAGGTCGTGGTGGCCTCGGAAGGGTTACGGGTGCTGCAAACGAGCGAGGGAGAACGGGGGGGCAATCCCCACCTGTGGCTGGACGTCATCAACGCCACCCACTACGTCGCGCGCATTCGCGATGCGTTCATCGCCGTGGACCCCGCGGGGAAGGAGGTCTACCTGGAGAAGAGCGCCGATTACATCGAGACGCTCAAGGACCTGGACAAGGAGATCCTGTTCACGGTGGACCGGTTCGCCAACAAGAAGTTCATCGCCTTCCACCCGGCCTGGGTGTACTTCGCCCGTCGCTACGGGCTGGAACAGGCGGCCGTGGTGGAACACACGCCGGGGAAGGAACCCTCCCCCGCGGAAATCGCACACATCGTGGAGACGGCACGACGCATCGGCGCGAAAGCCATCTTCGCGGAACCCCAGTTCTCCCCCAAAGCCGCCCAGGTCATCGCGGAGGAAAGCGGCATCCACGTGCTCTTCCTCAACCCCCTGGGGGAGCCCCCAGATTACGACTACGTGGCAACGATGCGACACAATCTGGCCGAGTTGAAGAAGGGTATGGGTGAGTAAATGAGGGAGGCCAAAGGTATGGGAACGACGCATCGGGTAGTAAGCACCGCGCCGGCCCGGGAAACGGGCGCAGAACCTATCATCGAGCTCAGGGATGTGACGGTGGCCTTCGAGGACCAGATCGTCCTGGAGGATGTGAGCTTCACCGTGTACCCGGGGATGTTCGTCGCCATCATCGGCCCCAACGGCGCGGGGAAGACGACGCTCATCCGCACCATCCTGGGGCTGGTGAAACCGGTCAAAGGGGAGGTGCGCGTCTTCGGCAAACCCGCATGGACGTTGAAGGAGGAGCGGAAACGGTTGGGGTACGTGCCCCAGATCCTCAGTGTGGACCTGCACTTCCCCATCACCGCGGGGGAGGTGGTGCTCATGGGACGTTACGCTCGGGTGGGCCTTATCCGACGGCCCTCTTCCGAGGACGTGCGGATTGCACGCGAGGCCATGGCCCGGGTAGGGGTGGAGGGCCTGTGGGACAAGCCCTTCGGCAAGTTGTCCGGGGGGCAACGGCAGCGGGTCCTCATCGCCCGGGCCCTGGCCAACACGCCCGAGCTCCTCGTCCTGGACGAACCTACAACAGGGGTCGATGTGGCCGCGACGCAAACGGTCTACTCCCTGCTGCGCGAGTTCCACGCGGAGGGAATGACCATCCTCGTCGTCTCCCACGACGTTGGGGTCGTGGCCAATTTCGTGGACACGGTCGCCTGCGTCAACCGGCGGCTGGTGGCCCACGGCCGTCCCCACGAAGTCCTGGGGTCCGAGGAATTGGCCCAGATGTACGGATGTGATGTCGCGTACTTCCATCACGGTCGGGTGCCGCACATCGTGGTCGAACCCGTCGAGAGGGAGGAGGTGGCCAGTGATTGAGGTGTTGACGTACACGTTCATGCAGCGGGCCCTGGTTGCAGGCGTGCTCATCGGCGTCGTCTGTGCCGTCATCGGGGTCTACGTCGTCCTTCGGGGGATGTCCTTCATCGGCGCGGGGATTGCTCACGCCTCCTTTGGGGGGGTGGCCCTGGGCTTCCTCCTGGGCATCAACCCCGTCATCAGCGCCATCACCTTCTGTCTTGCCGTCGCCTGGGGCATCGCCTGGATCTCCCGCTCCGGCAGGATCAAGGAGGATACCGCGGTGGGGATCTTCTTCGCCTCGACCATGGCCCTGGGCATCCTCGTCATCGGGCTAATGGAGGGGTACAACGTGGACCTGTTCAGCTACCTCTTCGGGAGCATTCTGGCCATCACCCGGGAGGATGTGTGGTTGACGGTGGGGTTGAGCGCGCTGGTCTTGACGTTGGTGGGACTCTTCTTCAAGGAACTTCTCTTCATCACCTTCGACCCGGAGACGGCTCAGGTGTTGGGGTTACCGGTCAACTTCCTCCACTTCTTACTCGTCACCCTCATCGCCCTGACGGTCGTCATCGCCTTGAAGGTGGTGGGGATCATTCTGGTTTCCGCGCTCATTGTGACGCCGGCCGCGGCCGCGTGGCAGTTGACGGATCGCTTCGGCCGGATGATGATCCTGGCCGCCCTTTTTGGGATCGTATCGACGGTGGGGGGACTTCTCCTTTCCTACGCGCTGAACACCGCGTCCGGGGCGACGATCGTGCTCCTCTCCACGACCCTCTTCTTCCTGGCCCTGTTCCTCTCCCCCAAGCGTCGCCTCGCGTGGAAATGACCCCGACCCCCGGCGGGGTCGGGGTCGGCGGGGGATTATACTTCCCGCACGTAGCCGATGAGTTCCTCGCGCGGGTTCATCTCCTCCACGGCCTCCAGGATGAGGAGGCCGGCCTTGTTCAGGCTGTTGCGGCCGACGAGCTCTCCCGCCCGCGCGGCCTCTAAGGCGTTGTCGAACACTTCCTTGGCCAGGCCACTGCGCTTCCACGCTTCCTTTATATTGCGGGGCAAAATGCGGACCCGCTTTTCCTTGACGTAGAGGGTCCCCACCTCTCTCAGGGCCTTGAGGACCCGGTAGATGATGGGGTTGATGGGGTGGCCGAAGCCTTCGGGCATACCGGCCAGGGCCTCGTCGAGCTTGCGGCCGGCTTCCGTTTCCACGATGTTCCCGTCCGGGAGGATGTCGATGAGGTGCCGCGCTTCCAGCTTCTCCAGCGCCCACTCGATCCGGCGGGGGTCCTCCTTCTCGAAGGCCTTGAAGACCTCGTCCACGCTCATGCCCCGAGCAGGAATGCGATGGAGGACGGCCAGCTCGAATTTGGTCAGATGGGGGATGCGGTAGATGGTCTCGGCCAGGGTGGCGTAGAGGTACCCGGACCGAGTGGGTTCGGCCGTGCCCACGAGACCGGCTTCCCGGGCTTGTTGCCACCATTCCAGGTTGGGCGCGGAGAAGGTCTTCCGGGTCATGGTGATGGATTTGACCGCGGTGCTGGAGATATCCCGCTCCTGGATCTCCTGATCCTCCCGCACCTTTTCCCCGTACTCGGTCAGGCGGAAGACTTCCTTGCCCGCTTCGTCCACCACCGATTCCAGGAGCTGGAAGGATTCCAGACTGTAGAGGGATGCCCGCAGGTCGAAATTGTCGTCGTACCAGCGAGCCAGGTCCTTGGCTTCCATGAAGCGCTTGGCTATGGTCTGGAACTTCTTGGGCATTTCGTCCAGTTTGCGCCCGTAGCGTTCGACCAGGGCTTTGTACTGTTTGACCTTGCGGTCGATGAGCTCGGCGCGGAGGTTCTTGAAGGTGGGCCTTTCCTCCGGGTTGTTCTGGGCCTTCTCCCACAGGACGTGGACCGTCTTCAGGATTTCGGCTTCCTCCTGGGTGATAGCGATGGTCCATACCTCCCGTCGGGCCTCACCCCGCCAAAGGCGGAAGACTTCCAGGGCCCACTCGCCCGCGGGCAGGAGGGCATCGTCGGGGCCCAGGTAGCCCAGGGCCTGCAAGGTCGTCTTGGCCGTGGGGGAAACGTCGCGGCCGTCGGCCACGTCCACCAGGACCCACAGGAGGTCGTCGGTCAGCACGTCCCCTTCGGTGGCGAAGCCCCCCAGTTCCAGGGTCTTCTTCACGGCCTGGCCCAACGCGGTGAACGCGTAGATGTCCGAGTTGGGCACGCTGTAGGCGATGAGCCGCATGCCCTCCAGGAGGTGTTCTTCGTGGGAGCCCGTGGGCAGATGATCCGCGGGGGCCGGTCCCACGGGCACTTTGCGGATGATGTCGGCCAGGGCCGCGGAGATCTCCAGCTTGGGTTCCAGAGCCTGGTAGATCTCCCACACCCGTCGGCCCGCGTCGCTCAGGCCGATGTAGCGTTTCCCCGTATCCTCCTCGTGGATTTCCTCGGCCAGGCCCCGCTCCATGAGCGCGGGCACGGCCAGGGGGCCGACCCGCCCGCTCCGCCAGGCCGCGTCCAGCATGGCGATGATTTCGCTGCCCAGCCAGCGCCACCCGTCCTTCCAGGCGTCGGGCGCGGGCAGACGTTTTGTCTCCACCAGTTCCTGCAACACGAGGGCCAGCTCCCCTCCCAGGTAGGTCAGCCCCACCCGGATGGGGGAGTACATGCGCACGAGAGCCTGGACTTCCAGTTCGTAGATGACGGGATCGGAAGGTGTCGCCATGTCCATGTAAGGCGTACCCTCTTCCCGTTGGGCAAAGAGCTGTAGCAGCGCTTGAGCGTGCTCCTTTCGTATGACCATTTTCTTGCCTCCTTCGATGTGGGGTGCTTATCCTAGCGCGGCCAGGCTCTTATCGACCCGTTCCGCGACGTCAATGTCGAAAAGGTAGATGGTGGGAAGGAGCCAGGTGACGATGTAGCGGTCGTCCCCGTCCTTGTTCTTGCCGAAGTAGACGAGGGTGAAGCGGCCGGTGTGGGTGTGCTGGCGGATGACATCACGCCCCACCCGCAGGGCCTGACGCATCTTGGGGGGCAATTTCTCGAAGGGCACGGGTTTGCCCGTCGTGCCCCGCTGGCGGATGAATTCGGTGGTGAGGCCGCTGGAGTGGAAGGCCTCGATGAGCGCGTGGAGCCGGCGCTTCTTGAAGTACGCCAGCAGGAGTTCGGCCGCGGGGAGGCTGAAGAGCAGCGTATCCTGACCGTTGGGCGCGCGGTAGTACCCGTGGATCACCCCACGGCGCTCCTCCAATCCCACCTCGATGACGATCTTTGCCCCTTTGGGGAGTTCCTTCACGATCTCCTGGATCTCGAACGTCTCCCCTTCTTCTTCGTACACATCTCCCACCTTGCGTCCTCGTTCCGTCTCCGAGACGAAGACCGCGGCCTTTCCGCCGCGCAGGCCGAAGATGAGGTCGAATCCCCACGCCTTCAGGCTCTTGAGCTTGACCTCGATTTGCCGGGGGATTTCGCCCCACTGCTCACGCACGTACGTGTGAAGCGCGATCTCGTGCTTGCGTAACAACTGATCGGGCGCTATCTTCCGTTTGGCCATTGTCCTTCCTCCTTTGTGATATGGGGGTCCTATTGAGTGCCCTCAGTATACCAGGGAAATATTAGCCCTATCATAGGATTTGGTTAGTCTATTGTTAGATCGCCCGTGGGGGGGCCAGATGTCCCGGGGAAGACGGCCCA
>WGAA01000108.1 GCA_015489285.1 Anaerolineae bacterium
GGTCACCCATGAGCCGTCCAGCACTTAATGAAGGAGCGTGATACACAATGGAACGTGTATCCCGGTGGCGCAAAGCGTTGTACATCGTGGGAGGTCTCGTCGTCGTCGCCCTGGTGGTGGTCTCCTCCTGGGTGCTCATGAACATGACCCTGGAATGGACGGGGGCCGCGCCTTTCTGCACCTCATGCCACGTGATGGAGCCCATGGGCAAGGCCCACATGGAGAACGTCCACGGGGGGAACAACCCCTACGGCATTCACGCCCAATGCACGGATTGCCACCTGCCCCACGGCAACCCGGTCAAGGAGTTGGCCACCAAGTCCTGGTTGGGCATCCGCGATGTGGCCGTGAACTTCTTCGGCGACCCCGAATCCATCGATTGGGAGGCCCGTCGGGCCCACCGTGAGGAGTTCGTGTACGATTCCGCGTGCCTCCGCTGCCATATGACGCTGAAGGAGGCCACCATGGGCAACCCGCGAGCCTTCCTGCCCCATCGCGCGTACTTCCTCGGCGAAACCCACGTCAAGTGCGTGCGATGCCATCCGCATGTAGGACACACGAACCTGGGCCTCTACTTGAAGGAGGCCAAGAAGGAGTGGGAAGAGGCAAAGGCGAAGTAACTGCCGGCATTACACGATGAGAAGAAGGAGGGCACAATGAAACACTGGCGTTTGATCCTTGTCGTAGTCTCCGTTGTCGGCATGTTGGCCGTCGCCATCATTGTGGGCATCTTCAACCAACCCCACAACGCCATTGCCGGCCCCTTGCAGGAGGGCAGCACACCATCCCCCACCATGTTAGGAAACATGCCGGGCACCGAAAACATGGTCGTCCAACGCCAAATAAGCCCGGAGGGGGAGAAGTGTATCGCCTGCCACAGCAAGGAAACCCCCGGAATCGTCACGGATTGGAAGGAGAGCCGGCACGCTCACGTGGGGGTCAGCTGTATCGACTGCCATCAGAAGCCGAAGGATTCGCCGATGGCGTACCAGTGCGAGGGGCTGAAGGGAACGGACACGTACATCTCCGTCCTCGTTCCCCCGACCACCTGTGAGAAGTGCCACCCCAACGAGGTGGATCAGTTCAACCACAGCGGTCACTTCCGTGCTTACCGGCAAATCGTGCCTAAGAAAGGACTCCACGCGCTCATGTGGGTCCATGAGGGCCAGAACAACAAGGAATTCGGTGATGCGGCCCGACAAACCGGATGTATGCAGTGCCACGGCACGGAGATCAAACTGGGGCCGGACCATCGCCCCACACCGGACACCTATCCTACTTCGGGTATAGGTGTGGTGTACCCCGACGGGAGCACGGGGAACTGCACCGTGTGCCACACCCGCCATCGCTTCAGCATCGCGGAGGCGCGTGACCCGCACGCGTGCGCCACGTGCCATCTGGGTCCGGACCACCCCGACATCGAGATCTACCTGGATAGCAAACACGGTCAGATCTACCAGAGCCACAAGGACGAATGGCGCTGGGATTCCGCGCCGGAAGCATGGGAACCGGGCGACTACCGGGCCCCGACGTGCGCCACCTGTCACATGAGCGGGATTGGCAACCTGCCGACCACGCATAACGTGAGCGAGCGCCTCTACTGGAACCTGTGGGCCAAGGAGTCGAAGGTGCGCAACTCGCCGGATCCGATGAGCCCGCTGACGGGCAACGGCCCGGAGGGGCGCAAGAAGATGAAGCAGGTGTGCTCCGCCTGCCACTCCAAGACGCTGGTGGACAACTACTTCAAGCAGGTGGACAACGCGGTGAACCTGTACAACGAGGCCTACTTCAAGCCGGCAGACAAGATGCTCAAGGAGCTGAAAGCCAAGGGCCTGCTGAAGGAGAACCCGTGGGCCGACGAATTCCAGAAGATCTACTATCACCTGTGGCACCACACAGGCCGACGTGCCCGCCAGGGTGCGGCCATGGGTGGTCCTGACTGGGCCCACTGGCACGGCTTCTTCGAGCTGCAACAGATGCTCTACAAACTGGAAGAAATCTACAAAGAGCGCATGGAAACGGGCGTCGTCAAGTAAGATGGCCTGACACCTGCCCTCATGCCGGCAGTGGAAAGGGCGCCTCCGCACGGAGGCGCCCTTTTTTTCGGCGCAAGTCTCCGGGCATCACCCGTCGCCCCCACCTCCGGGCTACATCCGGGCAAAATAGCGCCGGGCGCTACACCACCCGGCTCATCCTAGCGAAGGCCTGCGGCTAACGAGTGACGAGTAACGACGGCGCGGATACAAAATTGGCCCTGCAGCGCCAACTCTCCTGCCCAAATTACGCATTACGAATCACGTATCACGTTGCAGAGCCAAGCCACGCCTCCAGTGCCGACTCCCTCATCGCCGCCTGACGAATGACGTGTGACGGATGACGTCACGCTCCAGCACCGTGCGAGCCCCGGCAGGCCCGGGGCACACAGACTTCCGAAGTCCGCGAGACTTCGGAAGTCTGAACCGATCCGCCTTCCTCTTGCCTTCCCGCTTCAAGTGATATACAATCTTTCACCCTGATGTGCGATGGAAGCCTCTTCCCATCGCATCCGCCCACCCTATGGATTTCATGTGAAAGACAAGGGAGGATGTTTCATGGCGCGGTTTTCGGAAATATACGCCCAGGCCAAAAAACCCGTACTCTCCGTGGAAGTGTTCCCCCCAAAAACGCCCCGCGGATGGGCCAATCTCTATCACGAATTGTATTACCTCACACGCCACAAACCGGGGTTCGTCTCCGTAACCTACGGCGCGGGAGGAAGCACCCGCAATCAGACCCTGGAGCTGATGTACGAAATACGAACCCGCTTTCACGTGGAAAGCGTGCCCCACTTCACTTGCGTGGGCGCGACGCCGGAGTCCATTCGCGAGTACATCGACCGGGCGATCGCTCTCGGCGCCCAGAACATCGTGGCCCTGCGGGGCGACCCACCGCGGGGGGAGGAGGAGTTCAAGCCCGCGCCCGGAGGTTGTCGCTACGCGTACCAGCTCGTCCGCTTCATCCGGGATTACACCGACGCGCTGGACATCGCGGTGGCCGGATACCCCGAGGGGCACGTGGAGACGCGAGATCTGGCCACGAGCATCCAACACCTGAAGCTCAAAGTGGACCAGGGCGCGAACCTGGTCATTACCCAGCTCTTCTACGATAACGAGGACTTCTTCCGCTTCCGGGATATGGCCGTCAAGGCCGGCATCCACGTTCCCATCGTCCCCGGCCTCCTCCCCATCATCAAGTACTCCCAAATCGCCCGCATCACTCAACTATGTGGAGCGAAGATGCCTCAGCCCCTCATCAATCGGCTCATCGTCTACCCCGACGGTTCTCCGGAACAGCACCAGGCGGGCATCGAGTACGCAATCGAACAGGCCCGAGAACTCCTGGAGAACGGTGTGCCCGGCCTGCACATCTTCACCCTGAACAACAGCCATGCCACCTCCCGCATTGTGGAGGAATTGGGCAGTTACTTCGACCTAGGAGAAACGTAAACCCATGCTCAAGGACGTGTGGTCGGTCATTCAAACGTGCAACCTTCCCTCGGGGCGCACTCCCCGGGGACTCATCAAATGGCTCCTCATCGTCCGCCCTTGCGTGATGTCCATGACCGCGACCTCCGTGCTCATCGGGGCCCTGCTGGCGTGGGACCGGGGATACGTACGGGTGGACCTGACCCTCCTGGTACTCCTGGGCCTCCTGCTGGCCCACGCGGTGAACAACATGGCGAACGACCTCATTGACGCCAAGGAGGGCGTGGACACCCCCGAATACCCCCGAGCCTCCTACGCGCCCCACCCCATCCTGGACGGACTCGTCTCCGAACGGGAGCTGCTCCTCGCCATCCTCGTGGCCAACGGGCTGGATGTGCTCATCGCGGTGTACCTCACCCTGGTGCGTGGGTGGCCCATCCTGGCCTTTGCCCTGGCAGGCGCCTTTCTCAGCCTGGGCTACGTGGCCCCACCCCTGAGCTTCAAACGCCGGGGATTGGGGGAACTCGTGGCGTTGATCGTGTGGGGGCCGCTGATGATCGGGGGGACGTACTATGCCATCGCCGGCCACATCGACGCACGAGTGTGGCTGGCTTCCCTCCCGTACGGGCTTATGGTGGCCGTCGTCCTTATGGGCAAACACCTGGACAAGTACGATATCGACCGCCGCAAGGGAATTCGCACGTTGCCCGTGCTCCTCGGTTTCGAACGGGCGCGGCGCTGGACCATGGCCTTGATGATCGCCATCTACCCCCTCGTTCTCCTCCTTGTCCTCCTCAAAGCCCTCCCCGTGGGAACCCTGCTGGTCTTCCTCTCCATCCCCCGCCTCCTCACCGTCCTGCGCATGTACAACGAGCCCAAACCCCAAACACCCCCTCCCAACTGGCCCGTGTGGCCCCTGTGGTACGTGGCCATTGCCATGTGGCTGAACCGTCTGGTGGGGGGACTGTTCCTTCTTGGCTTGGTGCTGGACCTGGTGCTGGATCTCGTGGTGTGAGCCGGAAGACGGCGTTATCCCGGCAGCGCCGGGCGCCAAACCGCCCGGCTCATCCTAGCGAAGGCCTACGGCCTCACATAGGACAGCCCGGAGGGCTTTGCTTCAATGAGCACGGCGGTTCAGCGCCGTGAGCCCCTCACGTCATGCGTCAGGCGGCGGTGAGGAAGTCGGCACTGGAGGCGTGGCTTGGCTCTGCAACGTGATACGTGATTCGTAATGCGTAATTTGGGCAGGAGAGTTGGCGCTATAGGGCCGACCTTGTCTTCCTGCCATCCTTTCGTTGGTCGGTCGTCGGTCGTCATCCGTCACACGTCATGCGTCAGGCGCGGGTGAGGAGGTCGGCGCTGCAGGCGCGGCTAGGCTTGATGACGTGATACGTGATACGTGATGCGTAACGTCATTCGTCAGGCGTCATGCGTCAGGCGCGGGAGGGAAAGTCGCGCTGCAGGCGCATCTTGGCGTGATGACGTGATGCGTGATGCGTAATTCGTAATGCGTAACTTGAAGACAAGCTCGGCTTTGTGGCGAGAACCTTGCTGTCACGCCAACCAATTACTCGTTACTCCGTTACTCGTTACTGACGTTGGCACTGTTGGTATAACCCTGTCCTCACGTCAGGCTTTTA
>WGAA01000109.1 GCA_015489285.1 Anaerolineae bacterium
GAGGCCGCCGGGTAATCCGGCCGAACGGATCATCCGACAGGAGAGGCAATACAAACCGGGGCGAAGCACATGCTTCGCCCTTCGTGCGTGAGGAACGATGGGAACACCCATGCAAGTTCTGCTGGAAGAGGATAAGCACTGGTGGTTTGCCACCCGGACGCGGGCCATCCTCGCCTACCTGGACATGTACGTGGGCCCGGATCCGGGCGGGCGCCGCGTGCTGGATGTGGGGAGCGGCGCGGGGAACATGGCCCATCACCTGCGGCATTACGGGGCCTACACCGGCGTCGACGTGAACCCCCGTCCCCTGCGGGTGGCCCGGGAGCGCCATCTCGACGTCTACCTGGGGAGCGCGGATGCGCTTCCCTTCGCGGACGCGTCCTTCGACCTCGTCGCCCTCCTGGACACGGTCGAACACGTGCCCAACGAGCAGGGGGCCTTTGCCGAGGCCTTTCGGGTGCTCAAACCGGGGGGAAAGGCGCTGATCACCGTCCCCGCGTTCATGTTCCTCTGGAGCAAGAACGACGTGCTCAACAAGCACCAGCGTCGCTACACCCGACCCGAGCTCGTGCACAAGCTCCGGGCCCAGGGCTTTCGCGTCCTGCGCAGCTCCTACAATAACTTCTTTATCTTCCCCCTGGCGGCCGCGGTCATCCTGGCACGTCGGGGGCGCTTCGAGCCCGACCTGGCGTCCCCCCATTTCGACGAGGAGGCATATCAGGTGGAGATGGAACCCACACCGGAACCGGTGAACACCCTGTTGCACGGGGTGGGACGGCTGGAGGCCCTGCTCTTGCGGCATCTCTCCTTTCCCTGGGGCACGGGGATTATCGCGATTGCGGAAAAGCCGGAACGATGAAGGAGCAGTCGTTGCCTAAAGGCACGTGGCGTCTCATCGTGGATGGGGCCGCTCCCGGCTCCTGGAACATGGCGGTGGACGAGGCCATCGCCCGCATGGCCGGCGAGGGACGGGTGCCCCCCACGCTGCGTTTCTACGCCTGGGCGCCCCCCTGCATCTCCCTGGGACGCCACCAACCCCTGGCAGATGTGGACGTGGAACGGGCCCGTGCGGCCGGCGTGGACATCGTGCGACGTCCTACGGGAGGGCGCGCCATCCTCCACGCGGAGGAGATCACGTACAGCGTGGCCGGGCCCGCGGATGAACCCCGGCTGAAGGGACGGGTTCTGGATTGCTATCTGCGCCTGAGTGAGGCCCTGACCCGAGGGCTGGAGCTGCTGGGGGTACACGTCTACAAGGCCGACGCTTCGGCCCGGGCCGGCCCGGACGCGGGCCCTGCCTGCTTCGAAGTCCCCTCGGCCTACGAGATCCTGACCGCGGACGGCCGAAAGATCGTGGGAAGCGCCCAGGTCCGTCGGCGGGGATGGGTGCTCCAGCACGGGGCCATCCCCCTGCGGGGGGACGTGAGCCGCCTGGTGGATTTCCTGGCCCTTTCCCCCGCGGAACGCGCGCGCCAGAAAACCGCGCTGGCCGCTCGAGCCGTAAGCGTGGAAGGCGCCCTCGGCCGTCCGGTCTCCTTCGCGGAGGCGGTGGAGGCCCTGGCCCGGGGGTTCGCCCAGACGCTCCACGTGGAATTCGTCCCCGGGGAGCTCACCCCTGAGGAGGTCGACCTCGCCCGGGAGCTGGAGCGGGAGATCTACGCAGATCCTGAATGGTTGCAGCGGGTGTAATCATGTTCACGATAGGTGTCGCGACCGTGGAATTGCGGCTGCCCGGAAACGGGTCACTCAAGGGAAAACGAGCCGTCGTCCGGCCGATTATCGCCCGTCTACGCAAGGAGTTCAACGTCTCCGTGGCCGAGGTGGAGGCCCAGGACGTGTACCAGCGGGCCGTCCTCGCCATCACCTGTGTCAGCTCCGATGCCAGCTACGTCCACGGTCTCCTCACGAAAGCCGTCGAGATGGTGGACCGCATGCGCATCGACGCGGAGGTCGTGGATTACGACATCGAACTCCTCTGAGGGGAGCCGCGGCGACGGCCTGAACCCAAGCGCATGAGCGTAGCCCTTATCCTGACCGTCCTGAACGAACGAGAGAGCATCGCTGCCGTCCTGGAATCCCTGGCCCAACAGACCCGTCCGCCCGACGAGATCATCGTGGTGGACGGCGGGTCGACCGATGGGACGGTGGAGGTGCTGCGCGCGTACCGGGATCGGCTCCCCCTGCGCGTGCTCGTACGTCCGGGCGCGAACATCAGCCGGGGGCGGAACGAGGCCATTCGGGCCACGCAGGCGGACATCATCGTCAGCACCGACGCGGGGGTACGCATCCCCCCCGACTGGCTGGAACACCTCCTCGCTGCCTGGGACGAGGGCGATCCGGTAGCCGTCGCCGGTTTCTTCCTCCCCGACCCTCAAACCCCCTTCGAGA
>WGAA01000110.1 GCA_015489285.1 Anaerolineae bacterium
ACTATCTCGGCGACCAGTTCCTCCTGACGGTAGGCCATGATGTGAATCCCCGCCACGCCCTCGATCTCCTGGATTTGCCGGATGATCTCGATGGCGATGCGCTTGCCCTCCCGGCGCTGGTATTTCTTGGGGGTCCGTCGTAAGCGGTCGACGATGGCGTCGGGGATGACCACACCCGGCACCCGGGTGCGCAGGAACTCCGCGGCCCGGGCCGAACGGAGCGGACCAACGCCCGCCAGGATGAAGACCTTTTCGTGCAGGCCCATATCGCGAACCCGCTGCATGTATGTGCGGAAGCGGGGTACATCGAACACGTATTGGGTCTGGATGAACTCAGCCCCCGCCGCGACCTTCTTCGCCAGGCGCAGCGGACGCCATTCGTACGGCGGAACGAAGGGGTTGGCTACGGCCCCCAGGAAGAGACGCGGGGGCGTGGTGATCTTACGCCCGCTGAGGAAGACCCCTTTGTCCCGCATGATGCGGGCCATGCGCAACATCTGAATGGAATCCAGGTCGAAGACCGGCTTGGCCTGAGGCTGGTCGCCGACGGACACGTCATCCCCGGTGACAAAGAGCACGTTACGCACGCCCATCGCCGCGGCGCCCAGCAGGTCCCCCTGGATGGCAATGCGGTTGCGGTCGCGCGCGGAGACCTGGTAAACGGGCTCGTAGCCCGCCCGCGTGAGGAGCGCACAAATGGCCACACTGGACATGTGCACGTTCGCCCCCGAGGCATCCACCGCGTTGATAGCGTCACACACCGGGGCCAGGACTCGCGCGGCTCGGTAAACGTCCTCGGGATCGGCGCTGTCGGGTGGATTGAGTTCCGCGGTCACCGCCCAGAAACCGCTGCGCAACACCTGCTCCAGCCTGCTCTTCGCCTGCGGCACGGCTCCCTCCTCATTGTCCGTGGGATCCTCTCTCGTGGGCCCGTACGTCGGGCCCGTCTCCTTTGCCCTTTTCCTCCTTCCCCGATGTGGGGAAGAAAGCCACAAGGGGGACCAATACCCCGTCGCCCTCTCCGTCCCATCCGGGGGGATGTTGTTGGTCGATGCCGTTCAACCTGTTGATCCAGGACGAGGTTCCGTGCAGTTGCCAGTTGTGGGGCGGTTGGATGGAGAGGAGTTCGTGGCCGTAGAGGGGCATGCGCCGGGCGTTCTCCCACGCCTGCACCCACACGCACATCATCTCCGGGATGACTTCACAGTGACCGTCGGTCCGCACACCCCCGCAGGGACCGTTGCGCATGTTCTTCGGACATCTCATGGGGCAGACCATGCCCGTACTGTGAAGCACACACTGACCGCACATGCGACAGCCGAACAAAGGACCTTTGAGCACACGCTCCAGCACAACGAACACACGTTCACCGCGTCCTCCGGGCTTCAACCAGGGCCGGAACAGGGAGAGGACACGATCCGTGATGTTGTACATCACCTCCAGGACGTGCGGATAGCTGAAGGTCATCGCCCTTACACCTCCGGTCAGGTGTGTCCCGCCGGTCCTAGCTTAGCAGAACAGGCGGGATTTTCCCAACCCCGACGCGGAAACGGTCCGGGCGTCCCTTTTAGAGTCCGTTCGCGTTTGCAGCCCCCGGCCGGGGACGTGGTAGAATACGGGGCACGACGATTTCGACGAAGACGAAGAGGAGGCCGGTTCATGCGCGTTCCCCTTTCCTGGCTCAAAGATTACGTGGACATCACCCTGCCCGTCCACGAACTGGCAGAGCGGCTCACCCTGGCAGGGCTCGAAGTCACCCGCATCGAACACGTGGGCGACTGGTGGGACCGGGACCTGATCCGCGTCGGGGAGATCCTCAAGGTCGAAAAGCACCCCAACGCGGACCGCCTGGTCCTGGCGACGGTGGACTACGGCGGCGAGGAACCCGAGACCGTGGTCACGGGCGCGCCCAACCTCTTCCCCTACATCGGTGTGGAACGCCCGGGGCTGAAGGTCGCGTTCGCCCGAGCCGGGGCCGTCCTCATCGACCCCTATGACCCCAAACGCAAGAAGAAGAAACTCAAGCCCACCAAGATTCGCGGCATCCGTTCCGCGGGCATGGTCTGCTCCGAGCGGGAACTGGGGCTCTCCGACGAGCACGAAGGCGTCCTCATCCTACCCGAGGACGCGCCCGTGGGCGTGCCCCTGGCCGACTACCTGGGCGATACCGTCATCGAATTCGACATCACGCCCAACATGGCCCGCTGCCTGAGCATGACCGGCGTGGCCCGGGAAGTCCACGCGGTCACCGAAGCCCCCCTGCACATCGAGATGCCCACCATGCAGGACACGGGCGAGCCCCCCGCCGCGGACCTGGTGGACGTGGTCATCGAGGACCCGGACCTCTGCCACCGCTACGCGGCCACCGTCATCCGCGACGTGAACATCGGTCCCTCCCCCTTCTGGATGCAGCGGCGCCTGAGCCTGGCCGGAATGCGGCCCATCAACAACATCGTGGACATCACCAACTACGTCATGCTCGAGTGGGGCCAGCCCCTGCACGCGTTCGACTACGA
>WGAA01000111.1 GCA_015489285.1 Anaerolineae bacterium
AAGGCCGCTGGAAGCGGCCTAAGTAGAGCGCCCTACCCAGACTTCCGAAGTCTCGCAGACTTCGGAAGTCTGAACCAGACCCCGTGCTACATTGAAGCAAAGGTCGCCGGAAGCGGCCTAAAAGGAGCCTCCTTCGAGGAGGCTTTGCCCTAACGTAGCCCAGAGGTTCAGCTCTGGGCGGGGGAGCGCGAGATTCGCCCGGCGCTGCTTATGACGTCAGGCGTCACACGTCATGCGTCAGAGCATGGCGTGTTTATCGGGTTGGCGCGATCACAAGCATCTTGGCCGACGGCGTAATCCGTGATGCGTGATGACGTGATTTGTAATGCGTAATTCGTGATGCGTAGTTTAGAGCCGGGTTGGCGCGGTAGGGTCAACCTTGTCCCCACGCCAGCCCTTTAATCGTTAATCGTCACCCGTTAATCGTCGTCTTCCCACCAGGCTCCTCACCGTCACGCCAAAACGGTTTCCACGCCAGTCGGTTACTCGTTACTCGTCACTCGTTACTCGTTGCTCTAAACGCCCATGCGGGGTCGCAGGCGCCGCAGGCCAGGCAGCCTTTCGCGGCCGGAGGACAGTGGTGGCCCACACGCGCCTGTTGGGCCAATCGCCACTCGCGCAGCAAGTACTTGCGCTTCACGCGAACCCCCACGATGTCCCACGGGAGGGGGGCTTGGGGATCCCGGGCGCCCAAAAACGTCTCCATCTGCAACCCCCGTGCCTCCAGCGCCCGGGCAAACGCGCGCGGGGTCAAGCGTTCCAGCCCGGCCAGAACCGGGGCCAAGCGGCGATCCCCGCGGGCAAGAACACCCTGAATCTCGGCCCAGCGGGGATTATCCGCGCGGACCACAACCCGGTGTCCCGCCAGGGCCCGGGCGATACGGCGCTGGCGGGCCTTGATCACAGACGCCGGGGTCATGGGCAACCACTGGAAGGGCGTATGGGGCTTGGGCACGAAAGGCGTCGCGTTGATAATCAGCGTCCGGCGGAACCGCCCGCGCACCTCCTTGACAAAGGCCACCAACGCCTCGATATCCTCCTCCCTCTCCGTGGGGTGTCCGACCATGAAGTACAACTTCAACTGGGGGAACCGCAACCGTTCGGCCAGATCCACCGCGGCCAACAGATCCTCCACCTGCTGCGTCTTGTTGATCACATCCCGCAACCGCTGACTCCCCGCCTCCGGGGCGATGGTCAACGTGCGCGTGCCGCTTGCGGCCAGCGCCTCCACCAGGGGGACACTGATGGGGTCCGTGCGCATGGAGGACACACTGATGCGCGCGCCCATCTCCCTCAGGCGGACGGCCAGCGTATCGATATGCGCGTAATCGGACACCGCCGCGGCGACAAGCCCGATTTTCTCCGTGTGTCGCAACCCCTCTCGCGCCCACTCCAGGACCACCTCCAACGGCTGCTCCCGGGGGGGACGGTAAATGTACCCGGCCAAACAAAAACGGCATCCCCGTCCGCACCCACGCCCGATCTCCATCAAATGCATATTCGAGAACTCCGTCGCCCGGGTGTATATCGCAGTCACCGGGGGGACCAGCGTCGGATCCCGGACCCACAAACGTTCGATGGGGTGAAAGGCCGGATGGGTGGGGTCACTCACGTGGCGGGTAGGGACGTAGATGCCGGGCACCTGGGCCAGCGCGTCCAACAACCGGCTGCGGTCCTCCCGGTGGGCCTCCACCAGCCCCACGAGCGTCTCCACCACCTCCTCCCCCTCGCCGATGACCAGCGCGTCGAAGAAGGGGGCGATGGGCTCCGGGTTCATACTCACCGCCGGTCCTCCGGCGATGATCAGAGGCCACGGGCGACCGTCGTGCTGTCGCGACGACTCCCGCTCCTCGGCCAGGAGGGGAATACGCCCCTGGCGGAGCATCTCCGTCACGTTGAAATAATCCATCTCATACGAGATGGTAAACGCGAACACATCCGCCTCGTTGACCGGCCGTTGGGACTCGTAACTGAGGAGGGGGTGCCCCGCCTCCACATCTTCCTTATCCCAAAAGGTGCGTTCGCAGACCACATGGGGGAACCGGTTGAACGCGCGGTACATGGTGTGGAGGGCCAGGCTGGACATGCCCACGTAATACGTGTTGGGGAAAGCCAACACCACGCGGATACGTCCGCCCCACTCCTTGTACACCGTCCCGATCTCCTGGGACAACCGGTCTCGAATGCCCTTGATCTGCTTCCAGCTCATACCCTTTTCTACGTTGGGGAAAGAGGGGTGGTTCCTTCCGCCTCGAGTCAAAGGACAATGTTACCGGAAGGGGAAGATTCCGCCAATTGACAAAGCGACCGAACTTGTTCCCCCCTCCCTTTTTCCCTATAATGGCAAATCGAGTGTGGACCGGAACAACGGTCTCGAAAACGAGATGTGGAGGACAGAACTCATGAGCACATATTTGTACATCGTCCAAATCCTTCTGGGCATTGCCCTGATCGTCCTCGTCCTGGTACAGACCAAGGGGTCCGGGCTGAGCGGCGTCTTCGGTCAGGACACGGCCGTCTACCGGACACGGCGAGGCCTGGAAAAGACCCTGTTCAACGCCACCATCGGCGTTTCCGTCGCCTTCTTCCTGATCTCCCTGCTGACGGTGATCGTTTCCGGGTAAGGCGCACCTTGGGACGGGTACACCGCTGGCAGCTCTTCATTGCCGCGTTAGGAGCGCTTCTCCTCATCGGGCTACTGGGAAGAGCCTCCTCCCGTTACGAGACCGCGTTGATTCCCACCTATGGGGGAACGTATCGGGAGGGGCTGGCCGGCGCGCCCCGGACCATCAACCCCCTCCTGGCCTCCCTCAACCGGGTCGACGGAGAACTCACCGCGCTCCTCTACCGGGGGCTGGCCCGCTTCGACGAACAGGGCCGTGTCGTCCCCGACCTGGCCGACGGGTGGGATATCTCCCCCGACGCGCGCGTCTTCACCGTCCGCCTCTCCCCCCGTTACCAATGGCAAGACGGCACCCCCGTAACCATCGAAGACGTCCTCTTCACCTTCCGCACCCTGCAAGATCCCGATTTCCCCGGCGACCCCGCGCTCAAGACCCTGTGGCAAAGTGTCCGGGTGGAGCGGGTAGAGGGAGACCGGGTGCGCTTCACCCTCCCCGAACCTTTTGCCCCCTTCCTGGACCAGTTGACGGTGGGGTTGCTTCCGGCCCACGTGTGGGCCTCGGTGCCCGTGCGTGAGATGGACCGCATGGTCCGCCCCCCCGTGGGGAACGGGCCCTTCGTCCTCACCGCGGCCGAACCCGTGAGCCTCACCCTCCGGCCGAACGACCGGTTCCCCGGACCGCGCCCCTACATCCGGCGTGTCCGCTGGACCTTCTATCCCGACGACGCGGCCGTCGTCGAAGCCTACGCGCGGGGGGAGATCGACGGCATCGCCCACATCCGCCCCCAGGATCTCCCCCGGGTGCAATCCTTTGCCGACGCCAACCTCTTCTTCAGCCCCATGCCCGGCTTCGCCGTCCTCCTCCCCAACCTGAAGAACCCCAACGTCCCTTTCTTCCGGGAAAGGGAGGTGCGCCAGGCCCTCCTCTACGCGCTGGACCGGGAAGCCCTCATCGAAACCTACCTTCACGGGATGGGGACCGTGGCCCATTCCCCCTTCATGCCCCACTCCTGGGCCTACGACGCCCATGTCCCCCGCTACACCTATGACCCGGAACGGGCGAAACAGCTCCTCCGGGACGCGGGATGGTGGGACAGGGACGGGGACGGCATCGTGGACAAGGAGGGACAGCCCCTGCGCTTCATCCTCCTGGGGGACGACGACCCGGCGCGGGCGGCCATGCTGCGCGCCATTGCCCGCCAATGGCGTGCCATCGGCGTCGACGCGGTGCCCAAGCCCATCACCTTTGCCGGTCTGGTGCGGGACTTCCTCGAACCCCGCACCTTCGAGATGGCCCTCCTCTTCTGGGAAATCTACGGCGACCCCGACCCCTACCCCCTGTGGCACTCCACCCAAGCCGCCGCGGGCGGGCAGAATTACGCGGGGTGGGAGAACCCCGACGCGGATGCCCTCATGGAGGAAGCGCGCCGCACCCCCGACCTCAACCGGCGTATCCGCCTCTATCACGCGTTCCAGCGGCTTTTTGCCCAGGAAGTTCCCGGACTCCTTCTCTACCATCCCCTTTACGGATTCGCCATCCGTGACCGGGTGAAAAACGTCTCCCCGGGCCCCATCTACCTTCCCGTGGACCGATATCGCACCTTTCCCCAATGGTACCTGCGGGTCAAACGGGTTCCCGTCACCGCCATCACCCCTACTTCCTCACCGCGTCCCTCCGGCCCTTAGCGCGAAGAACTCCCACACCAGGTGGGAAACATCCTCGAACGTGGGATTGGACAGATCCCACACCAGCCACTCGTTGGGCGTACACAGGAAGAGGGAGAGGACGTACGGTCCCTCGGGGCCCCAAATCGCCGCCACATCCCCGTGGGTATCGGGCGCGTACCCGTGCTTGTGCACATACCGGGTCCCCTCGGGCAAACCGCCGGGCAGCAAGGCCTGGGTCACGGGGTTCTCCGCCAGCAGATCCAACAGGTCCGCACACTCCTCGGGCCGGAAATCGTCGGGGTACGCGGCCAACAGCGTCCCCTTCCCCTGGCTACACTCGACGATCATGCCGAGCACCAGAGCGATCTCCTCCGGCGTCGTTTGCACCAGGGGGTCGGGATAGGTGGTGAAGCGGGGGTTCTGGTTGGCCGGGGTCTTCACCTGACGGGGTGGGGGGTGACGCCAGTCGTAAGGGGCGATGATGAAGCTGTTCTTCAACCCCAAACTGTGGAGGAAGGCCGTTACCCGTTCGGCCCCGCGCACCGGATCCCCCTTCCCCAGGAAGGCGAGGACTTTGTTGGCCGTGTAATTGCCCGCGCCCGTCGTACTCGTAATCGTCTGCTGCATCCAATCGCGCAATTCCCCCTGGGGCAAGTGGTCCAGGTCCTTGTACACCAGGAGGAGGATGGGGATCTTCATGGTACTCATGCCCGAATACGCGATGTCGTTCGCGTGGACGCCGGCTTCCTCCCCCGTGGGCAGGAGGCGGAGGAACACGGATGCAATGCCGGGGAACGCGGCCAACCGGGTTTGCAGCGCGCGTTGCAACACCTCTATCCCCGGCCGCGGGGGCGGCGTCCGCTTCACGACCAGGTGGGCCACCCGGTCCCCTCCGATCTGCTTGAACGCGGTGATGATGCGCGGCACCGACGCGGCCTTGTCCAGGGCTCGGCCTGCCGCGGGCGGCCGCCAGGAGGACCGCCCCTCCTGGACCACCAGCGCGGGCGCGCGGGGGGGACGGTCGTACCGCCGGGCCACCTCCTCCAGCCACCCGTCCAGCCGTGCCGGATCCCACTCCACCAGCAGGGGAACGTCGTGGGGGGGCAAAGGGCGACCGAGCAGGTAGAAGAGGAAGGCCTTTGCCATGTACGTGCGGGTGCCCACCGCGCGGGCCTGGCCGATCATCACCCGCGTCTTCACCCGGAATCCGATCTCATCGGCCCGGAGGATGAGCCGTTCCTCCTCGTAATACACGGCCACCGGCTCGGTGAAAAGGCGGCGCAGGTGGGCCTCCACCTCCGTCGGGGTGCGCCCGTTTATCCTCTGGCCTCCCAGCGTCACCCCGGGGGGGATGACGCCCAACTGGGCCCGCCAGGCCCGATACACCGGCCAGAGGAACGCGCCTCCCACCGCCAGCAGCAGCAACAGCAACACACCCGACCGTCGTCCCATATCCCTCCTCCTTCCCCCATTCTACGACCTCCGGAGTCGGCGGCAAAAACGTGAGGCGCGACGTCATTCGTCATGCGTCATTCGTCATGCGTCATGCGTCAGGCGCCGGTGAGGACGTCGGCGCTGGAGGCGTAGCTTGGCTTGATGACGTGATGCGTGATACGTGATGCGTAACTTGAAGATAGGTTGGCTCTGTAGCGATCATCTTGTCTCCGCGCCGGCTTTTTAATCGTTAATCGTCAATCGTTAATCGTTGTCTTCCAGCGCCATCCAGTTACTCGTTACTCCGTTACTCGTTATCCTCTCATTTGCACTTTCCATAGATCTGGAATATAAA
>WGAA01000112.1 GCA_015489285.1 Anaerolineae bacterium
ATGGGGCGTCGGCGACCGCTTGCGTCGGGTTCGCCCAGGCGCATGCGCACGCACTCCATGGCCTTGACGTGTCCCTTCTCGTCGCCGATGAAACGCACGGGCGCCGTCAGGTACTCGATCTTGACCCCTTCCTCCAGCGCGCGCTCCCGTTCGTGCCAGGAACCGGGCATCTCGGCTGCACTTCGGCGGTAGACAATGGTCACCTCCTCCGCGCCCAGGCGAACGGCCGTGCGCGCACAGTCCGTCGCCGAATCCCCACCGCCGATAATGGCCACACGCTTCCCCACCGTGGGGCGTTCCCGCTTGTCCGGAGGCAGGTCCTCCAGGGGGACATTGGCCCGCATGAGGAAATCGAGGGTCCTGTAAATACCGTCCAGGTCCACGCCGGGGACCTTCAAGGGCGCTTCCACCCACGCGCCCACACCGATGAAGAGGGCATCGTGCCGTTCCATGAGCTCGTCGATGGAGATATCCTTGCCCACGGTGATGTTGTAGACGAATTCGATCCCCAGCTCTTCCATCTGCTTGATCTTGCGGTCCACCACCCGCCGTTTGTCCAGCTTGAAGTTGGGGATACCGTACCGGAGAAGGCCACCCGCGGCCGGCATGCGCTCGTACACCACCACTTTGTGGCCCTTGAGCGCCAGCTCCTCTGCCGCGGACAATCCGGCCGGGCCGGAGCCCACAATGCCCACCGAAAACCCACTCGGCGGTGCGGGTTCAGGGGTGGGGATGTGGCCGTAGTACTCGATGGCGTAATCCATGACGAACTGCTCGATCTTCTCCAGATCGATGGGGGCCTTACGTCGGCCTACCACATCGCCATCCATGCAGGGGGCCGGGCAGACCCGACCGCAAATTTCGGGAAGATTGCTCGTCTCCCGGTACTTCCACGCGGCCCCCAGGTAATCGCCGTGGGCCACCATCCAGAGGATTTCGGGGATGTTGTTGTGCACCGGACAGGAGGACACACATCCCTGGGGCTCGGGGCATTGGAGACACCGGTCGGCTTCGACAACGACCGCTTCTTCGGTGAAGCCGATAACCGCTTCCTCGAAATCACAGACCCGCACCTCAGGGGGACGAACCACCAAGGGCTGCGGGTCCAGGTACAGCAACTTTTCCTTCCTATCGACGGGACGTTCTTCGACCAAATTGACTTTGAAATCCATGCCGCTCCTCCTGGGTCAACGTGTCGCCGCCCGACACATTGCGGCTCTTGTTTTAGATAGCATAACGTTTACAAATCTGCCATGATGGGCATCATATCCCACGTCGTTTAAGTATAACCCAACCCGCGCCGCTGCGGAATTTTGGGAATGGACTTCCGAGGGTTCGGCAGGGAGTGTGGGGGCCAAATAAGTTGGACGAACCACCGCATCCCGTGTATGATATGAGGACACGCCGACGGTATAGGAGGGGGTATGGACGCGTCCGAACTGCGACGATCGATCGTGCACGCCAACGAGATGTTGGAATCGGGCCGGGTGGAAGAGGCGCTGGACGCGCTTGCCCGAGTGGGAGAACAGGCCACGGATATGGGCGAGTGGGAGACCGCGATTCGCGCCCACCAGATCACCGCGGAGATATTTCACCAGGCAGGTGAGCTGGGCGCGGCCTTCTCCCACGCGGCCGAGGGCCTGTACCTCAGCCTCGAACACCACCCCGATGGCGTCCTCGCTGCCCTGGGACAGATCATGGCCTTTATGGAGAAGGCCATTGCCGAGCACCGGTACTACGTGGCCGAAGAGGTCGGGCCGGGACTCATCCGGGCCCTGGACGCGCTGACCCCAACGGAAGGGGCCGAAGTGTGGCGCGATCTGGCCCGGGAGCTGGCCGTTGTCATCACCCTCGTCGGGGACGCGAAGGGGGACGAGGAACATCCCTCCTTCGTGGAGGCCTTGACCCGCGCGGCCCTCGTGGACCGGGCCACGCAAGGAAAGCTGAACCTGAACATGTGGGTGCACAGCACGAAGATCACGGTGGAGCCCTATCGGGAGAACGACAACACTTCATGAGGGAGACGACGCAAGCACCGGGTATTGTGTGCGATTCCAGCCTGAACGTCCCGGAATCCATCCTCCGGGAATACGGCATTGTGGAGGTGCCGGCCCTGGTCATCTTCGGCCCCGACGAAGTCTACAGGAACAAGGTGGACATCTCCATCGAGGAGTTCTACCACCGCTTCGTCGACCTGGGACAGCAACCGACCACCTCGCAGCCCACGCCGGCCCAATTCCTGGACGCGTACCGGGAAACGGGCGCATCCCACGTCCTCTGCCTGACCGTGACCGCGAAGCTCAGTGGCACGTACAACGCAGCCCTCCAGGCCGCGGCAATGGCCGCGGAGGAGGGCATTCACGTGACCGTGTGGGATACCACCTTTGCCTCCATGGCCGGAGGGTGGCAGGTCATCCACGCGGCCCGACGCATCCGGGCCGGCGTGCCCCTGGAGCGCATTTTTGAGGAATTGCGTCGTATCCGGAAGCGGACTTTTGGGTTTCTAACGGTAGACACGTTGACATACCTGGCGCGAGCCGGCCGTATTTCCCCGGCTCGCGCTCACGTGGGCAACTTGCTCAACATCCGCCCGATCCTGGAACTGCGCAGCCACGCCCTGGAGGTCATCGGGCAGGAACGGGGGCGAAAGCGCTCCAAACGGGCCCTCATTCGCCTGGCCCGGGAACGGGTGGGGGAACGCCCCGCCCGCGTTGCCGTGGCCCACGCGAACATCCCGGAAGAGGCACACGACTTCCTGGAGATGTGTAAGACCCACATCCACATTGTGGAATCCTACGTGGTGGAGCTGGGACCTGCGGTCGGCACCATCGGCGGACCGGGGCTCCTGGGCATCACCGGATATCCCGTAGAGGACGAGGTATGAGTATGCGCATTGTGTTGGATGCCATGGGTGGGGATCACGCGCCCCACGTCACCGTAGCCGGCGCGGTCGAGGCGGTGAAAGCCTTCGGCATCACCGTCATCCTGGTCGGCCCCCGGGAGATCATCCAACAGGAGCTGGCCAAACACGACGTCCCTCCGGGCGTCGAGATCGTCCACGCGGCCGAGTGGATCCGCATGGACGAGCACCCGGCCACCGCGGTTCGGGCCAAGAAATCCAACTCCATGACCGTGGGCTTGACCCTCGTCAAGGAAGGTCGGGGGGACGCCTTTGTGACGTGCGGACACACGGGAGCGGCCCTGGCCGCGGCCCTCTTCACCCTGGGGCGGATCCCGGGCATCAAACGCCCGGCCCTCACGACCCTCTACCCCACCCGCACAGGACACACCCTGGTCATCGACGTGGGGGCCAACGCGGACTGCAAACCCGTCTACCTGCAACAGTTCGCCCTCATGGGCAGCATCTACGCCCAACACGCGCTCCACGTCTCCACGCCCCGCGTCGGCCTCCTCTCCATCGGGGAGGAAGCGGGCAAGGGAAACACCCTGGTCCAGGACGCGTTCGCTCTGCTGGAGAAGACGGAGGGGATTCACTTCGTCGGCAACGTGGAGCCGAAAGAGGTCCTCCAGGGGCTGGTCGACGTGGTCGTCACCGACGGGTTTACCGGCAACATCTTCATCAAGACATCGGAAGCCGTGGCCGCGATGCTCTTCGATTTCATCAAGGACGCGGTCAAGGGCCATCCTCTGGCCCTGGCCGGAATGGCCCTGGCAAAGCCCGCGTTCAAGGGCATCCGACAACGGCTCGACCCGAGGGAATATGGGGGCGCGCCTCTCCTGGGCGTGAACGGCAACGTGGTGGTGGGACACGGTCGCAGCGATGCCTACGCGGTGCGCAACGCCATTCGCATGGGGTTGCGGGCCGCCGAAGGTCGTATAGTCTGGCGCATTCGAGAACGGTATGAAGGGGGAAATGGACAATGAGGAATCAGGTGGAACAGTGGATTGCCCTACTCAAGGACATGCCCGCATCAGGACGTCGTGCCCTGCGCGAGGTGTTGGACGCCTTAGAACACCCGGACCAGAGCTCTCAGCTCGCGGCCGCGCTCCGACGCCTGCAACACACCCTGCGTCAGGCAGGATGGTCGGGCCTCCTGCCACGACGGCGGGTCGTCATCACCGGCATGGGGGCCATCACCCCTGTAGGGCATAGCGTGGAGGAAACGTGGAACAACCTGGTCGCCGGCGTCTCGGGGATCGATTACGTCACCCGGATCGACGTTTCCGATTTGCCCACCCGCATCGCGGGCGAGGTCAAGGACTTCGACCCCTCCGCGTACGGCATCAGCCCCCGGGACGCGAAGCGCATGGCCAGGGCGAGCCAATACGCCATCGCAGCGGCCCAACAAGCCGTCGAAGACGCGGGCATCGAACCTTACCTCGAAAAGGAGAGCGAACGGGCCGGCGTCGTCATGGGAACGGGACTGGGCGGCTTCGACCTGTACGAGAACCTCCTGGTCAAGGCGGGCAGCACGGGCCGGTGGCGGGTGCGCCCCCTGGACGCCATCGGCGGCTTACCCAACATTCCCGCCTTCCACATCAGCGAACGCTTTGGCCTGCGCGCGGTCTCCGACACCGTGGTCACCGCGTGTGCTTCGGGCACCCAGGCCCTGGGCAATGCCATGGAACTCATCCGTCACGGCATCGCGGACATCGTCCTTGCCGGAGGGGTCGAAGGGCTCATCGTGCGCACCTTCTTCGTGGGCTTCAGCATGATGAAAGCCCTCAGCACCCGCAATGACCCACCCCAGAAGGCCAGCCGGCCCTTCGATGCCACACGGGATGGGTTCGTCATCGGGGAAGGGGCCGCGGTCTTCATCCTGGAAAGTCTGGAACACGCGTTACAGCGGGGCACGCACATCTACGCGGAACTCCTGGGGCACGGGGAGACCTCCGATGCGTACCACATGGCGGCTCCCGACCCCGAAGGGCGAGGCGCCCAACTGGCCATGCGATACGCTCTGGAGGACGCGGGCATCCGCCCCGAGGATGTGGACTACATCAACGCCCACGGAACATCCACCCCCCTGAACGACAAGACGGAAACCCTGGCCATCAAGAAGGTCTTCGGCGAGCACGCCTACAACCTGGCCGTCAATTCGACCAAGTCCATGATCGGCCACGCGTTCGGCGGCGCCGGGGCCATCGAAGCGCTGGCCGTGGTCAAATCCATCCTCACGGGCATCCTGCACCCCACCATCAACTACGAACACCCCGATCCCGAGTGCGATCTGGATTACGTGCCCAACAAGGCCCGACGCGTCGAAGGGGGCATACGCATCGGCATGTCCAACTCCTTTGGGTTGGGCGGGCAAAACGCGTCCATCGTCATCGCCCGTTACACCCCTTAATCCGATCCCTGGGCGACCTCGGGAACGACACCGGGGTCGCCCTTCATCCTCCTTGAAGGATCTGAACGGCCTCCTCCACCGATTCCGGGCTCCCAATGATGGCCACCCGATCCCCTCGACGGAGAACCGTATCCCCGTGGGGCACGAGGACGACGTTGTCCCGTCGGATGCTCAGGATGAGCGCGTTGCCGGGCAGGTGCACCCGTCGCAGGGGGACCCCGATGAAGGCCGGATTTCTCACCAGCGCCTCCCCGACGGTGATCTCCTCGTCCTCCCGGATGAGGAGGTCGAAGGTGGTGGGGAAGCGGAGCGCCCCTTCCAGGGCGATGACGGTGGCCAGGGCGGGTTGGACGATGCGGACGCCCAGGGCGCGCAAACGTTCGGCCAGAGCAACCGAGCCGACCCGGGCCACAACCAGGGGGACCGAGAACACGTCCTTGGCCAGCACGCACACCTGATAGCGCGTCTCCGGATTGGGCGTCAGGGCCACCAGGGCGTGGACCTTGTCGGCTCCGGCCCGGCGGAGCACCTCGACCTCGTGGGGATCCCCGACCACGACCCGGTACCCCTTGCGGGTCAGCTGATCCGCCCGGTGGCGGTCCATGGCCAGGATGGTGACCTGCTCCCCCACACGACGCAAGCGACGGGCGAGCAGTTCCGCCATCTGATCCGCGCCCACGATGAGCACGCCCGCCCGTTTGGCCCGCGTCTTCGGGCGGTACAGGCGGCCGAACATGATGGGAGAGAGGGTACAGGTCACCACGGCCACGAAGATGATGCCCGCGTTGACGGCCTCGGAGATGGCGCCGATGCGCAAGGCAATCGCCGCGGCCGCGATGATGAGGGAAAGGCGTGAGGAGAGGAGGAACCCCGCGGCCAGCGCATCCCGCCACGTAAAACGCAAGCGGTACACCAGCGCGGGGAGCAGTTTCACCGCGTAGGCCAGAAGCAGCAGCACAGGGACGAGGACCAGCGCGTTCTTCGAGGCCATAAGGGCGTGCAAGTTGAAGTTGATGCCCACGGTGATGAAGAAGATGGGGATGAAGAACCCATACCCGATGGCATCCAGCTTCTCCCGCAGGGGAGATTCCCCGTGTCCGGCCACGAGGCTGATGATCGCGCCCGCGAGGAAGGCCCCCAGAATGACCTCCACACCCAGGGCTTCGGCCAGAACGACCCAGGCCACCATGAAGGCAAAGGCGCCCCGTACTTGAAGTTGGGACGTGGCCGAGGAGAATTCCCGCAGCACGTTGCGCAACAGGGGGATGTTGGCGAAGTAGCGGGCCAGGCGAACGGTGAGGGCGAAGACGACCAACAACACCAAAATCAACAGGAGATCCAGGGTAAGCCCCCGGCTCAACAGCGCGATGACCACCGTCAACAGGAAAAGGGTGACGAAATCCGCGATGAGGGCCGCGGTCAAAATGGCCTGCCCGTACACCGTCCCCAGCAGTTCCCGCTCCTTCAGGACGGGGACGACGATACCCAGGGAGGTCGTGCTCAGGATCAAACCCATCAACAGGGGATTGCGGATGAAGCCCCGCTGATGCAGCCCCCAGGCGCTGACCAGAGCCAGGACCAGGGTCAGGAAAAAGCTCAGCCCGGCCAGGAACAGGGGCCG
This sequence comes from Anaerolineae bacterium, assembly GCA_015489285.1. Taxonomy (GTDB): domain Bacteria; phylum Chloroflexota; class Anaerolineae; order JAADDB01; family JAADDB01; genus JAADDB01. Next base: position 6,934 of record WGAA01000112.1, read on the forward strand.
CCGCCATAGCTTCTCCCCCCGTTCCCCTTCCCCTCCGACGAGGACGCTGAAATCCACCTCCAGCCCGGAGAGGAACATCAAATAGGTAAAGCCGAACTCGGCCAGGAACTCCAGGGTGGGGGAAGGTTCGATGAGGTTGAGCCCACTGTGCCCGATGAGCATACCGGCCAGGATCTCGCCGACCACGATGGGAAACTGGACGATGCGGAAGCGCGAGGCCAGAAGGGGAACGAGGACGGCCAGTCCGGTGATGAGTAACAACGTGACAAACGGATTGTGGGCCATAAGCGGTATGCTCTCCCTTGAAACCGTGCGCTACCCCTGCGTGGCCCCATTTTACAGATATGCCGACATCGTGCAAGGGGGAAGATTAGCTTACTTATCCCCCTCTCGTTACAATAGGGGAGCATTTGGCCCTGTGCCCGCCGGGGCTCAGACCGAGGAGAGAGATGGATGCCGCGAAAAGGGGAATACACCACCGAGGGAGGGAAGGGGTGACTACCGCTCGTAAGTCATTGACCCGGTCGGCCGGATTGCTCGCGCTGGGGAATGTGAGCAGCCGGGTTCTGGGATTGATCCGGGAACAGGTCATCACCTACTTCTTCGGTGCCTCGGTTTTCGCCAGCTCCTTTCGCCTGTCGGACCGGTTGCTCAAGCTCCTTTACGATCTGGTCGTCGGGGGGATGCTCAGCGGCGCGCTGGTTCCCGTGTTCAGCGAGTACGCCAGCAAGGACCGGGAGGAGTTGTGGCGCCTGGCGTCGGTGCTGCTGACCCTGATCACCGGGGCCGTGGCCCTTATCGTCCTGCTCATCGAGCTCTTTGCCCTTCCCCTGGCGCACCTCCTGGCAGCGGGCCAAACGCCCGCCCAGCAGGTGGTGACGGCCCGCTTCTTCCGCTGGATGGCTCCGGCCATCCTCCTCATGTCCACGAGCAGTATTTTGTTGGCCCTTCTGTACGCGCTGAAACGGTTTCGCCTGGCCGCGCTGGCGTCGGCCGTCTACAACCTGGGTATCGTCCTCGGCGTCCCCCTGCTCGTCCACCGCTTCGACGCGCTCAGCCTGGCCGTCGGGGTCCTCCTGGGGGCCTTCTTCCAGCTGCTCATCCTCCTGCCGGATTTGCGGGATGTGCGCCTTCGGGTCTCCCTGTACTGGCATCACCCGGGGGTACGCCGCGTGTTCAAGTTGTACCTGCCCATCGCGGTCTCCCTCATCGTGGGGATGTTTCAGGGTCTGTTCGACGGGCGACTGGCCACGTTCACCGGTCCCTCGAGCCTGGCCTACATGGCCAACGCGACCGCGCTGGTCCAATTCCCCCTGGGCCTGGTGGCGATGGCCTTCTCCTACGCGTCCCTCCCCACCCTTTCCGAACTGAGCGCCCGAGGGGACAAGGACGCGTATCGGCACACCCTGGGCCACGTCCTCCACATGGTCCTTTTCCTCTCCTTGCCGGCGGCGGTGGGGCTCTTCATCCTGGCCGAACCGGTGATCCGCCTCATCTACGAACACGGGCGCTTTACGCCCCAGGATACGGTGGCGACGGCTCGAGCGCTGCGGGTGTATTCGGTGGGGCTGGTCTTCGCCGCGCTGGATTGGCCGTTGAACTACGGCTATTACGCCCGCCAGAATTCGGTCACCCCGACCCTCGTCGGCCTGGCCGCGGTCGGCGTGTACGTGGTGGTTGCCCTGAATTTGATGACCTCGCTGGGGATGGTGGGGCTCGTGTGGGGGGATACGAGCAAGCACTTCAGCCACGCGCTCATCATGCTCCTCCTCACCGCGCGGCACGTTCGACACATTCGTCCCGGGCGGATCCTGGCGGCCATTTTCCCCATCCTTATCACCACTTCCATTATGGGGGGATTCGTCTTCCTCCTCTGGCGCTTCTGGGAACAGGCGGGGGTGACCGGGAGCGGTGTGGGACATGGAGGGGCCCTTCTGGTAACCGTGGCCGCAGGGGCCATGGTGTACGGGCTGTTGAACCGACGCACGTTGCGCATGTTCTTCTGAGAATGTGACAAAAGGAGGTTGCACGATGTTCGACCCAACACGTTTCATCCAGGCCGTGCAAACACCGACCGTGTGGAAAGCTCTTATCCTTGCCCTCGTCCTCTGGTGGGGCCGGTCTCGGTTCAGCGCACAGAACCCGTTGACCCGGATTTTCCGTCGGGCGTTCACCGTGTCCGCCGTCGTCAGCTTCCTCTACGCCCTGGTGACCTTCGTGGTTGCCGCCTTCTCCCTCTCGACCGCATCCGTCGCGGAGTTGGGCACCCGACTCCTCATCATCCTCTTCTTGGGGTACTTCGCGTGGGAGGGGGTGGAATTCCTGCTGACGTACCTTTCTACCCGTCTTCCCGTTACCGATGAGCTGGCCCGACGGCGGATGCAAACGCTGACCACGGTGGGCCGGTGGGTGGGACGCCTCATTATTCTCTTCATCGTGGGCACCATGTTGCTGGACGTCTTTCACGTCAACGTGACTCCCCTGATAGCCAGCGCCAGCGTCGTGGGGCTGGCCTTGAGTCTGGGCAGCCAGAAGGTGATCCAGGATATTATCGCGGGCATCTTCATCCTCCTGGAGGATCAGTTCCACGTGGGCGACGGGGTAGAGGTGGCCGGGGTGGCCGGAATCGTGGAGGAGATGACGTTGAGGGTGACGAAGGTGCGGGATTTTCAGGGGTACTTGCACATCATCCCCAACAGTGAGATCAGCGTGGTGACGAACCGAAATCGGGAGTGGACGCGGGCCATCGCGGACGTGGGGGTGGCGTACGATAGCGACTTGAACCGGGTTCGGGCCGTGCTGGAAGAGGTCGGGCAGGCCCTGTATGAGGAGAACCCGGATGGGATCTTTCTGGAAGCGCCCATGCCCCTGGGCCCGGAGGCTTTGGCCGACTCCTCCATCAACTTCCGATTGATCGCTCGGGTCAAAGCGGGGCAGCATTGGGATGCCCAGCGCCTCATGCGTCAGCGCATCAAGGAGGCCTTCGACCGGGCGGGCATCGAAATCCCCTTCCCCCAATTGGATGTGCACATGCGGCAGGGGTGAAGCCTGCGCGGGCCGGTTTGACAACAGGCCCTGAATGAGGCGCGCGCTAAAGTCCCGCCTTGTTCAACTCGTCCTGCAGTGCAGGGAGGCGTTTGTAGCGCTGGCGGAAAGCCGCGATCAACTCCTCCCAGACTTGGGCTTCCCCATGCCGGATCAGGATATCGCGAATGCGCTTGAGTAACCGGGCGGCTTCCGCGTAGCTGGGCCGCTTGCGCTGAGCCACCCATTGCTCAACCGCTTCTGCGTAGATCTCGAGGGCGGCCTGGGGCCGCGCGTCGGCCAGGGCGTCGGCGACGCGTACCATGAAATGTATATTGCCCCAGGACGACTGCCGCCAGGAGCGGAAAGCCGCGACGGCATCGTCGTAGGCCTTTTCGTCCAGGAATATCTCCACCAAAAGGTGCCACATCTCTTTCTGCTGCAGGTGGCGCAGGATCTCCCCCCGCACGCTCTCCCAATCCCCGCGCTCGCGTCCGATTTCGCGCCAGACCTTATAGCTCTCCAGATCGGGCTGCATCTCGAATCGGCGTTGGGCCAGGCGGAACGCCATATCCGTATCGCCCTCCTCCCGCGCCCACACCAACAATTGGTCGACGATTTGCGTGTCCTTGGTCGAGTCGGCCCGCGTGAGAAGAAGCTCACGGGCCAGCTGGCGTTGACCGAGCACTTCATCGATGCGCTGCGCCACGTGCAGGAGTTCACGATTCGTCAAGGAAACAGCCTCGCGTCGGGCCTCATCCACCCGTCCCATTTCCACCAGCTTCACCACCACATTCGCCTGCAGCCCCGTTTCCCGACACAACTGCAGAAAGGCCTCATCATCCAGGCTATCCCATAACAGGGCGATTATCAACCTCCCATAAGCTTGAAGTCGCCACCGGGATAGATAGGACTCGGATTCTTTCGCCTTTTCCTCTTCCAACGCCTCCTGCGCCCATTCGGCGACCATGGCATGTTCTTCCGGCGTTAACTCCTCCTCCAACGCGAGGTACGCCCAATCGCCAACGCCGTATCCGCCTTGCAGGACATCCCATTCCCATAGCTCATACAGACGTCGTATGACGGCCTGCCGCTGTCCGGGATCGCGCAGTTCCGCCAGAGAGCGTACTAACCCTTCCTCACACTCGACCACGACATTGAGGAATTCCCCCTCTTCCTCGTAAAGCTCCTCGTAGGAATTCAGCACTTCCTCGGCGATGACGCCGTAGAACTGTGCGGCCTCCCACCATCGCCCCGCCTCTTCCAGCATCTTCCCCTCTTTCACCATCTCGCCTAATTCTGCAGCTGCCGCATACGAGGCACCCCACTCGTAGGGAATGTGCTCGATGATGCGACGCACCCGCGCGCGCAGCAACTCGGCATCGATGGCCTTCTCGCCCGTCAGGGCCGGTATCCACATCTCCACCGCGCTTTCCAGATCGGGGCTGTGCTCGACCATGCGCTCGATGAGCTTTATCAGCGCGTCTTTGTCCAGCGCGCGCAGACGCTGAGCCAAAGGCGGTGACTCGCGGAACTTTTCCGGTTCATACAACCAGGTGAGGAGCAGTGCGGCCACGTGCTTACAGTACCCACCCGCGCCCACAGGGCAGGTACAGTTGGCGCTGGCAATGCCCTCCTGGAAGAAAGTGACCTCCACCCGATAGGGCGAAGGCATCGACCCCTGGCATAACGCCTTCAGGGTCATGCCCGTGCGTCGGGCATCGAAGATGGCGCCGTTTTCGAAGTATCGCTTGCCCCGGGCGAAGGACCGTTCCCCCACCCGGTCGAGGATCATTTGTTCGGTGATTTTGGGAAATGATTGGCTCATGCTTCTTATTCTATCCCAACGCACCTCTGTCCTCAAATCTCCGCTTAATCTGGCTTGAGGGTACGTGATGTGTGACGTCATCCGTCAGGCGTCATGCGTCTGGCGCCGGTAAGGGCGTCGGCACGGAGTAGTGTCAAGTTCTTTCTGTAAATTGTGCGGCTTGGTGCCTCCTTGGAGGGCGGGATGACTATGGATGAAAGGTCAGGGGTCCGTCATGGACAGGTACACACGTCCGGTCACCCAGGCCTCGCTGGTCTCCATCAACAGGGCCGTAAT
>WGAA01000113.1 GCA_015489285.1 Anaerolineae bacterium
TGTACACACTCCGTCCGTGGGTTGCCGCGATGAGCATCCGGGAGCGCGCGTGGTAGATCACGTCCACGACAGGAACCGCGGGCAGCCCCGTGCCGAACAGCTCCCAGTGCCGACCGTCATCGACCGTACGGAAGACGCCGATATCCGTCCCGATGTACACCGTACCCGGATGGCCGGGATCCAGGGCAAGGGAAAGGACGGGAATGTCCGGCAGGTTGCCGCTAATGTCCTGCCACGTGCGTCCCCTGTTCGTCGTCTTGAACACGTGCCCCGGGGTGTGGGGCGTGTGGGTGTTGAAACCGTTGAAGACCACATACGCGACCTGAGGGTTGTGCGGGTCCACCGCGATGCGCGAGACCCACCGATTGGGAAGAGGGGACCGGGTCACGTTGCTCCACGTGCGACCGCGGTTGGCCGTCACCTGTACATTACCGTCAGAGGTGCCCACATAAATCGTGTTGGGATCCGATGGGGCCACGGCGATGGCCGAAATGGCCGCCCTGCCGTGGGCGGAATCCGGCCCCTTCGTCAGATCACCGCTGATGGCAGTCCAGGATTCACCCCGGTTCGTGGAGCGATAGAGGCGATGCGTCCCGTAGTAAATGACGCCCTGTGTGGAGGGATCGAGGGCAAAAGGCGCGTAGAAGAGGGCCCGATCCTGCTTGTTGATTCCGGCCACCTTGATCGGCCAATCGTTCACAGGCGCGGAACCTCCCCTGTCGTTGCGCTGGAAGGAAATCCCAAAACGGGAGCCGTAATAGATGTTGGGATTGAAGGGGTCGATGGCAGCGAAGCCGCCATCTCCCACATCCAGCGCTTGCCACACCCGATCCCCCGTCGTCTTTGCCTTATTGTTATCCTGCATCCCGCCGTAGACCACGCGCCCGTTGGTGGGATGCACGGCCACACCCGTAAATTGCAGCGTCGAGAGGTTCGTGTTCCGGTTCTCCCACGTACGACCGCCGTCCCGGGACCGCCACACCCCACCGTCATTCCCCACCCAAACCACATTGGGGTTCGAGGGGGCAAAGGCCAGGGCATGGACGTCGGGGTGTAAGGTGTGGGCCGGGGAATCGTTGGGCGTCAGGTCCTCCCACGTTCCCCCGCCGTCGGTGGAGCGGACGACAATTTCCTTGATCCGGACGACGGGTTGCCAGATGTAGTTCGCGGATCCGCCCAGGTAGACGTAGTTGGCGTTGGCCGGGTGAACCGCGACCACGTTGTCATACCAGCATTGTCCGGTGCAGTAGTTGGGCGCGCTTTGCAGCCAGGACCAGGAGGCCCCACCGTCGGTGGATTTGAAGACGAGGCCTCCCGTATAACGTCCGGGGATGCGGTACTCGAAGCCCGCGTAGAGCACATTGGGATTCGAGCGGGAGATGGCCAGGCGGACGTTACCGAAGTTACGGTCGGGCAAGCCGTTGGTCAGCTGGGTCCAATGAGCCCCCCCATCGGTGCTCTTGAAAATGCCGTAGGCCCAGAAGGCAGCATAGAGCACCTGGGGATTGTTGGGATGCATGACGAGATCGGAAGCCCCCCAACAATCCCGACAGCCGAGCAAGGCTTTCCACGTGCGGCCGCCGTCGGTCGAGCGGTAAATGCCGCGCACGGGGAGGGAAGGCCCCGTTACCCCTGTACGGGAAGTGGCCACGTAAACGATGTTCGAGTTCGAGGGGTGGACCACGATCTTGCCAATGCCCAGACCGGTGAACACATCCTGTCCCAAATGTTGCCAGGTACGCCCGCCGTCGGTGGACTTGTAAATGCCCATGCCGTAATAATTGTCCAAACCGGGGGTGGCCTCCCCCGTCCCCACGTAAACGATGTTCGGGTTGGAGGGGGCAATAGCAATGGCCCCAATGGCTTGCGAGGGCAGATCCTCGGTGAGGGGTGTCCAGGAGGATCCCCCGTTGGTCGTCTTCCATACCCCTCCGTTTGCGGTGCCCAGGTAAACCATGTTGGAATTGCGCGGGTCGATGGCCAGGGCCGTCACACGACCGCTCACGTTGACCTGTTGCGTGCCGATAAAGGAAGCCCGCATGGGAGCCGGACCGATGTTCTCCCAGCGGGGTGCAGCGGCCACACGAAGGCGCTGCGTTTGAGCACGCGCCTGTTTCCACGCCTGTAACAGGGCGTCCGCGGAGAGGGTATCCCGGGGATAGGCGCGCTGCTCCACGAACCAGCGTTCACGGAGACGGGGCCCCTCGCCGCGCTCTTCCTCGTCGAGGGGGGACGCGCCGGGGGCGGTAAGGGCCCACGGCTCAGGGGCCCCCGCGTAGGAGTTGGCCAGACAGTCCGGGCACGCGAGGAGGGCCGATGGATCCCAGGCCTCGGGAGGGGAAGTCGCGGGCTTTCGCACCCACTGGAGGGGTTGGGAAGTGAGGAAGGCCGGGGGATGGACCGCCGTCCAGAGCAAAACGAGAATCCCTAACAGGAGGAACGCGAGGGATATGCGCCACGCTTTGGAGGACATGCGGGATAAACGGAACACCGGCTTGTTCATAGGTAAGCTCCTTTCCGCTATACCTCGAGGACGACGATTTCGGTGGACGGTGGGAACGGACGTGGATGTTGGGAAATACCGTTGGGAGGATTATAGCATATGTGGGGGCAGTTGGGGAT
>WGAA01000114.1 GCA_015489285.1 Anaerolineae bacterium
CGGTGGGCGCGAACGGCGCCATCTACGGTTACAGGGGCGGGGCCTGGAATCCCTTGTTTCGCGGCACGACCTTTGACCTGAACGCCGCCTGGTCGGGCGGGCAGCAGGCCGCCATCGGCGGTGATGCGGGCATCGTCTACCTCTTCGACGGGACGCGCTGGCGTACCACCCGGCTGCCTGGCGATTTGCCCGCCGATGTCACAAGCCTGTGGGGTGTAACGGGAGGATCGCTCTTTGCCACGGCCAACGACTTCTCCCTCTATCGTTACGAGAGCGGCGCGTGGCAGAAGGTGGACCTGGGTCTGCCCTCCTCCAGTGTGTTGCTCAACGGCGTCTGGGGCTCGGCGCCTGACGACATCTACGCGGTGGGCGGCCACATCTTTCCCAAAAAGCAGACCGTGCTCCACTACGACGGCCTCGGTTGGACCACGGTGTTCACCACCACCGGGCCGCTCTTAGAGGATGTGTGGGGCAGCGGCCCGAACAACGTGTACGCGGTGGGGAAGGAGGGCACGCTCCTGCACTATGATGGCCGGGCGTGGCAGCACGTATCCCTGGGCACGGACACCCATTTCTACGCCGTGTGGGGCAGCGGCCCCCGCGATGTGTTCGTAGTGGGGGGAAAGATTTATCACTTCGACGGCACCCGCTGGCAGCAGATGGATCCCGGCGTTCTGGTCGTCTGGCTGTTTGACGTGTGGGGATACGGCCCCAACGACGTGTACGTGGTGGGCCAAAACGGCACGCTCCTCCACTACGACGGCAGCACGTGGCGCGCGGTGAACATGCCGACCAATCACACCCTCTACGCGGTGGCAGACATCAAGGGTACGCTGGTGGTGGCCGGTGAAGGTGGGACGGTACTGGCGCGCGGGCCAGTGCCCTCTATGCACCCTTACCGCGTGCACATGCCCTGGGTTAGGGTTCGGAAGAAGTGAACGTGATCGGATTTCCGAATCCTAGCAGAGTTCGGAGCCTGTGTAGCCTGATTTGTATATGTGTCCACACCGCATTAGAATACTGGCACACCGTTTGCTCCATCGTCCTCTGTGTGGCCCAAAACGCGCGATATTGAATAACAGCATACACTCTGACACGTGACATTGTGCCCCGTGCTGATGGGTACTGGAGGCCCGGAGCCTCTCGTCAAGGAGGTTTTCTACCATGTTACAACCGCCCTCTCTTTCGTTAGCCGTGGAAGAGGAGTACCAGTGGATCGACCCCGAGACGCGGGAGATGAAGGGGTTTTTGCTCCAACGCATTACCTCCGAGGGGATGGTTTGGCGGGAATACGACCCTCGTCGGCAGCAATTCCGTGATGAGTTGGTGGGCTCTGTGGTGCGAATGCGAAACCTTTCAGACCTGGAATCTCTCCTTCAGGAGCGGCGGTACATTGTGCGCCAGCGGGCAATGCGTCGGGGATTCCAGGTGGTAGCTGCGGGGACCCATCCCTTTACCTCCTGGCAGGATCCCGTCGAGGCCCTGGCGGAACGGTTTCGGGGCACTGTTGGCACCCTGGATAGTATGGTCGCCCGTCTTCTCTTCTTCGGCCTGAGCGTTCAAGTTGGCGTTGAGGACCGGAATCTGGCCGTGGATATCATGGACGTGGCCCGCTACATGATGCCCCATGTGCTCGCGGTTTCCGCCAGCTCTCCTTTCTGGCGCGGGGAGAAGACAGGGCTGCAATCTTTTCGTGCCACCCTGTTGGAGAACGTCCCCCGAGCCGGGGTCCCCGACCGTTTTCGCACGTGGAGTGCGTATCGTCGGTATCTGGAGAGCATGAAGCGGACGAGAAGTATTGCGCACATTACGGATACGTGGTGGGATGTACAAGTCCATCCGGAGTTGCCCGTTGTGGAGTTTCGCATATGTGACGCCAATCCCCGACTGCAGGATGTCCTGGCCCTGGTGGCCCTTCTTCAAGCGCTGGTAGCTTGGCTGTGGGACTTGCGACGTCGGAACCTCACTTTTCGCATATATCACGGCGACCTCATTCGGGAAAATCGGTGGCGTGCGGCCCGTTACGGGTTGGACACCAAACTCATCGATTTTGGAAAACAAGAGGAACTTCCCGCCCGTTCTTTGCTGCGTGAGCTCTTACATCTCATCATGGGATACGCAGAGCAATTGGATTCCTGGTCCTACTTAGAGCGTGTGTATTCCATCCTGGAATTGGGCAACAGCGCAACACGGCAAATGCGGGTCTATGAGGATACCGGTAACTTACGGGACGTAGTCGACCTGTTAATAAAAGAAACCGCGGGTTAGGAGGCTCTCATGGAACGCCCCTCGTTGACCGTAGGGATTGAAGAGGAATATCAACTGGTAGATCCTGATAGCCGGGAGTTGGTCTCCTACATTACCCAATTCTTCGCCCCGGACCGCCAAAGCATGACACATCGAGAGTTCAAACCGGGGTTAGAATCCTCCCAAAGCCAGGTGGCGACTCGGTTGAGCCGGACCCTTGAAGAAGCTTATGAGCAGCTGTACCAATTGCGCCGTACCGTACAGCAACAGGCCGAGGCGAACGGTTTGGCCTTTATCGCCGCCGGTACGCACCCTTTCACCTCGTGGGTCGAGGAGGAGATTACGGCCTTCAAGCGAGTCTACGGCTCGGATGAGGACATGCAAGTTCTTGCCTGGAAACTGCTGACCTTCGGGATGCGCATCCACATCGGCATCGAGGATAGGGAATTCATCATCGACACGATGAATGTCCTGCGGTATCTTCTTCCGCATCTTCTTGCCCTTTCTACAAGCTCGCCCTTCTGGCAGGGACGACGCACGGGGTTGAAATCGTACAGGAGCGCTCTCTTTCAGGACTTTCCCCGCACGGGTATCCCGACGCACTTCAGCTCGTGGGATGATTACGAGATGATGGTCAAAACGTTGCTGGAGACGAACTGCATTTCCGATCGCTCCAAAATCTGGTGGGACATCCGACCTCATCCCTATTTCGACGTGCTGGAATTCCGCGTGTTTGACGTTGTTCCCCGCTTGGAGGAGGCCATTGCTCTGGCCGGATTGGTTCAGGCCCTGGTGGCGTGGCATTGGGATATGCGTCAGAAGAACATGACTTTCCGGGTTTACCGCCGGGATCTGATCGTGGAGAACAAATGGCGGGCCATCCGGCAAGGGGTAGAAGGGCTGCTCATCGATTGGGGGAAAGAGGCAGAAGTCCCCATGCGGCATTTGGGGGAAGAAATCCTGGAACTGGTGGATCCCTACCTGGATGATCTGGGAAGTCGCTCCTATGTGGAACCGATCGTGCGGCGGATTTTGGAGGAGGGGACCAGTGCCGAGCGCCAGTTACGGGTGTACGAGGAGACCAATAGTCTGAACGCGGTCGTGGACCTTCTCATCGCGGAATCGCGGGTGAGCGATTAGCGGGGAATGAACTTCACCCGAGGGCAACGACAATAGCCGCGGCCACGTCCCCGTCGTGCGTCAGGCTGATGCGCCATTCTTTCACCCCCAGGGCAGTGGCCCACTGAGCTGCTGCCCCGTGCAGTTGAACCCAGGGTTCCCCTGTGGCACGGGTGCGAATCTCCACGTCCGTCCAGCGGATTCCCCGAGCCCGGCCGGTGCCCAACGCCTTCAGAACGGCTTCTTTCCCCGCAAAGCGGGCCGCCAGCGAGGCCGGACGCTCCCCACATTCCTGCCGTTCCGCCGGGGTGAACACCCGATCCAGGAAATGGTCGCCCCACCGCCGAATCGCGCGCTCCACGCGGGACACACGTATGATGTCCAATCCCACGTGGAGCGTACCCCCTTGCGTCATGGGCCAAGTCCTCCTCTTACGGGAGCGCCTGAGGTCCTGCTACGGCCAGGGTATAGGAATCCGGCTTTAGATACGTCTGAGCAATGCGTTGCACATCTTCGGGGTGGACCGCGCGGACGCGCTCTTCCGTTTTGACCAGGTAGTCTAACCCCAGGTCATACCAGACCATGTCGCTAATGGCCGCGGCAAGGCCGTGGTTCGTCTCCAATCGTACCGGCATCGAGCCGATAATGTACGCTTTTGTGTCCTCCAGCTCCTCCGCAGGAACGCGTTCCTCACGGAGGCGTTGAGCTTCCAGCAAGATGTTCTCCACGGCCAGAGGCACGTGTTCCGGGGCCACACCGGCGTTCACGTTCCATGTGCCCGGACCGAAGTTGCCGTCGACGTTCCCGAAGGCGTAGTAAGCCAGCCCCAATTTCTCCCGTATGCGTTCCCCTACGCGTCCTCCCATGCCAAATCGGCCCCACAACACATTCGTTACGACCAGGGGCGTCCAATCGGGGTGTTTGCGCGGGATGCCTAACCAGCCGATGACGATATCGCTCTGGCTCTTGTCGGGAATGTGGACATGGGTTTCCTGTTTCTCTTCGGGGGGATAGACCGGAGGCAGGGATTGTGTACGGGTTGGGCCTTTCCAATCGGCCAGTGCCTCCTCGACGAGGCGCATCACCTCCGTCGCTTGGACGTCCCCCACGATGACAAGCTGGGCCCGGTCGGGGCTCACGTAATCCCGATAGAAGGAGACAACATGGTCCAGGGTAATGGATTCCACCGTTTGGGGCCACCCACTTACGGGGCGTCCGTAAGGGTGGGTTTTGTAGAGGAGGCGTCGGAAGGTGAGAAAGGCCATGGTTTGGGGGTCATGCTCTCGTTCCTTAAGGTGGGTGATGGTCTGGTGTCGTAGCTTCTCGAATTCCTGAGCGTCCATCGCGGGCTCGCGCAGCATCTCCGCAATGAGCTGGATAATGAGGGGCAAATCCTCGATCAGCGCGTTGGCGCTGATATCCATCGCGTGGCGCCCGCCGCTGATTTCGATGGCCGCGCCCAGGGCATCAAGGTGTTCGTTGAGCTCTGCGAAGGTGTGGTGACGCGTTCCGCGGCGGAGCATTGTCGCCGTCAGCGCGGCCAAACCGGCCAATTCCGCGGGTTCATCGACGCTTCCTGCCCGCAGGGATCCGTTGACGACCACCGCCGGAACCGTGTGATTTTCGTACACGTAAATGCTTAGACCGTTCGCCAGTCGGTGCACCTGAATGTTTTCGGAACTGGGCAGGGATGTCCTCTTCTCCATGATATCTCCCTTACTCCTCCGGGGAGCTTCCCCGGCCGATGTACCACCCGACGGTGGCTTGGTCGCGGCGCAGGTATTTCTGGGCCACGTGGAGTACATCCTCAGCCCGGACTGCGGCCACCCGGTCGAGATACGTGTCCAACCACGCGAGGTCGGTCACCGTCTCCGCGAATCCCAACCATCGTGCCTGGTTCGTGATGCTTTCCGCGCCGTAGATGAAATGGGCCCGTACCTGTTTCCTGGCCTTGTTCAATTCCTC